>CAZIVK010000009.1:0-13754 GCA_964542515.1 uncultured Oscillospiraceae bacterium
AAAGAAAAAGCTTGACAAAGGGATAGAATTAGGGTAATATACCGTTGTTACCAATTTGTAACCGTTTGTTACTAATGGGTAACAAACTTAAAGAAACGGTATTACACCAACTAATCCGAAAGGAGACCTAAACAGTGTCCGAAGAAATTATAACTCATAGTTCGTTGGTTGACAAGCTGATAGTCGGCCAAAATATAGATATTCCGGTACGCTCCGGTAAGCTAAACGGCTATGAGGCGGATAAAGAGAGAACCATCCGCACCATTTCCCATAGGCGGGCGGTCGCCAGAGCGGGAGCAAACCTTGAAGTATCTCTTCATAAGATCTCTGATAGGATTACCCTGCTACAAAATAATGTGAAAAAGATGACTCCAAAGTCATTCTTATTATTCTTTGCACTGGTAAGCGCTATTTTAACTACCTCATATGAAAACACCCGTGAAAAGCTGCACGTACTACACCGCGCAGAGTGCAGAGTGAGGTACGGCATATCCAGGAGAGTTGCCTGTTATAGCTTACCCAGAGCGGCAGGTATGATATTCCTCATTATATCAGTTTTGGCAGTAGTTTCTACCACTCTCGTTGGTGTAGGCCTTCAGGTGAGCGTTGATGGAGAACCTGTAGGATTTGTTTCAAAGAGAAGTGAATTCACAGAGGTCGTATCAAGGGTTGAACGGAAAGTTAGCCAAATAGTTGGTTATCCCTACTCCCTTGAAGCAGATATAACTTACAACTTTGAAATGTTCAACAGAAAAGAAATGATCACCCCTCAGCTAGCTGAGCGCAAACTCTTTTCAGGTATAGGTGAAGTTACCCAGGCCTACGTTCTCACCGTTGATGGTGAAGAAATAGGTGCATACCCTGAAAAAGAAAAAATAGACACCGCACTAAGTGGAATTCTTAAGGGCTACGCCGGTGAAAATGTTGATTCTGTTGAGTTCTTACGGGATGTAAAAGTCTCACTGCAGTACACGGACGTCAACAACATCAAGTCCTTTTCCCAAATAAATGATGCCCTCTCTGCCAATATAAGGGATGAGGAGACATACACAGTCCAATCCGGTGACATGTTTGAAACAATTGCATCTAAATTTGGACTTTCAACCTCCGCTCTTGAAAAAATGAACCCTGATGTGGACATTAACCGCATAAAGGTAGGTCAGGTACTGACAGTCAATCAGCCAATTCCGCTCATGTCGGTAAAGACTGTTGAAAACATTGTTTATACAGAGGATATTCCTTATGCAACAGAATACGTTGATGACAGTACACTCTTTGTTGGTACAACCAAAGTAAAAGTTAAGGGTGAACTTGGACTTAAGGAGATATCCGCACAGCTTATAAGCGTTGACGGACACTTGGATCAGGAAACAATAACCGGTGAAAAGGTTATAAATGAACCTGTCACAGAGGTAATCCGTAAGGGCACAAAGAAACGTGTGGCCACAGGCAAATATATTGTTCCTTTTAATGGTACCGTCTCATCAAGATACGGTTGGAGACTTTTCAGAGGTAGGTATAACTTCCACACAGGAATTGACTTTGCCGGAGCACGTGGATCGCGCATTGTTGCATCTGACGGCGGAACAGTTAGCTTTGCCGGCTGGAAGGGCAGCTATGGCTACGCAGTTATTATTAACCATGGTGGTGGAAAGCAGACATTGTACGCACATTGCTCAAGCCTTAACGTGTCAGCAGGTCAAAAGGTTGCACAGGGTGAGACAATTGCACGCGTAGGAAGTACCGGAAACAGCACCGGACCTCACGTCCATTTTGAAATAATTATAAATGGCAATAAGGTAAATCCAGCAGGGTACCTCTGGTAATAAAAGAAAAAAGTTCCGCGGAGTGAATTTCACTCCGCGGATTTTTAATACATTTAATACATGTTTTTCATGACCCGGATATCATCCCCAAAGAAGGGGAGGGTGAGGAATTCCCCTTTGAGTCTTGAAACGATCTGGGGGGAGTACCTGCGGGGGATGTCTGAGTCCTCCGTGAGGTTTGAGTTAATGATCATCTTTTTGTTCTGCATGAGGCGGTTGTTTATTAGGGAGTAGAGGGCTGTATTTATAAAAGGGGACTGCATTTCTGTTCCCAGGTCATCCAGGATGAGGAGATCACAGCGGAGGAAGCGGTTAATGTCCTCTGCGGCTTCCTCTGTTACCTCGGGGTATTTGGAAAATTTCTCCCGCTCATAGGTAGCAAAAATATTAATAGCTGTGTCATACATGACAGAGACGCCTTTTTGGGTGAGCTCTCCGGCAATACAGGAGGACAGGAATGTCTTCCCTAGGCCAGTGCTACCGCAGAGGAAGAGATTTTGTGAAGCCGGACCAAAATATGCGGAAAACTCACGGCAGGTGTCCAGGACAGTTGTCATGTTTTCACGGGGGGACATGCCCCACTTTGGGTCTACGTCTGTGGAGTAGAGGTTGAGTGAGAAGGTATCAAAGTTCTGGTTAGAGATTGGTAGGAGGCGGCTCAGCTCCTTGGACTGTGCCTCCGCATAAGCGGAGATCAGGCAAGAACAGGGACCGGAGGGTAGAAAACCTGAGTCACCACATATGAAGCAGTCCTCCTTGGGTTCTAGGTGGTCTGTTGGGAAACCGTTATTTTTGAGCAGTTTGCTCCGCTCCTCCTTGAGACGGCGACTATGTTCCTTTATGGCTGAGAGAGCAGGTGCGGGGTTTGTGCTGTTGCGGAGAGAGGAGGTTATTATTTGGATGGCGGTGGTCTTGAGCTCAGAGTCTATGTCTGCAATTCTGGGGACACGCTGGTAGACCTCACCGCGACGGCGCGTAAGGTCAAGCTCTCTGCTCTGACGCCTGCGGTCATAGGAGCTTAAAACACGGCTGAGTATTTTTTCATCAAAACCCATGGTACCACCTACTTAATGTCTTTTTTTGTTGAGCGCATCCGCCTTAGCCGCTCAGCGGCGTTGCCAGATGTCTGCTCTGTGTTGTTTTCTGCAGTTGATGCCCTGTTAATGGGGCGATCTTTAGTTTCTAGATCATTCAGGGTGCGGATGTTTTTAGAGTCCCAATCCGCAAGAATTGTGTTCATGTAGTTCCATTTGAGAGAACCGGTGTTGAGAACTGTTTTGTCATATGCCGAGTAGAGCAGGCTGTCATCCATACCATATCCGGCCCAGAGGGAGAGGTATTTTGTTTCACTTGAGGTTGGTTTGCGGTCCCGTATCTGCAACAGGCGGGCAAGGGAGTTCACTTTTTCAGCCTCATTATTTTTGCGGCGTATGTATTCATCAGCGGCTACCTCAGTTGTAATCCCGTTGCGGTACCAGTAATATCCTTCACGCTCAATGTATTTCATACTGACACGTGCTGTCTCCCCGTTTTTCAACTTGGTGAGCTCCACACAGTGGCTGATTAGGAGCATTAGGACGCCTGCAGGCATGCCCAGATGGCTATATAGGCCCAGGAGAATGTTTACATCCGGATTTGTAAGGAGCTTGCCCAAGCGGATTTTTGTGTAGTCAACAAGACTTTTGAAGGACTCGTCACTATCTATGTAGACGGTTATTTCACGGGAGGTATAGCTGGGAAGCGCTTCATTTTCAAGGGGGGCCTTAGATTGGGAAGCCAGGAGTCCTAGGGATTCAAGGACTGTTCTTGCTGCGTAGGCCTCCTCCTGCGTCCAACCGAGCATCCTTGAAATTATGGGGACAGAGGTGTGTCCGGTGGAAAGTGAACATATGTGGAACATACACGCACGGGCATTGCCGGAGCGTAAGAGTTTTTCAATATCTTCGGAGCGGAGGCGGACATCCCCCAGAGAGGATAAAGAGGACAATGAGTACACCCTTTCAGGCTAAGTTGGTGGGAAACACTGTATTGCCACACCATTAGCTTTGTGATACAATAATTATAGTCTAAAAAACTGCCGCGGTAAAGTGCAAATGAGGAATAACTGGGAGGGCTTGTACATGAAAAAACGAACTATAGTCACTATATGTGATATGGAATATAATCTCATTAGTGACGAAAATTCGGATTACACGGAAAAGGTCGCGGAATACGTGGACCAAAAAATGCGTGAAATGAGCGCCGTTGACGGCATGTCCACCCTGGACGCGGCTGTATTGGCCGCCGTTAACATTGCAGATGACTTTTTTAGAACCGTAGACTCAGCAGAAAATCTAAGAATGCAACTAAAGGATTACTTTGACGAGCTCTCCAACCTTAAGGATGAAATTGCACGTATGCGCAGAGAGCAGGGCAAGCATAAGCCCGAAAACAGTTAAAATCCCCGGAGGAATATAAATGTCAATAGAGCTACTCTCCCCAGCCGGATCCATAGAAGGGGTACGTGCAGTGGTTCAAAACGGAGCTGATGCAGTATACCTGGGACTCGGGGACTTCAACGCACGCAGGAACGCAAAAAACCTCTCAAAAGAGGAATTTGTGGAGGCCGTGCGTTATTGTCATGTCCGCGGCGTCAAGGTATATGTAACACTAAATACCCTTCTGACGGACAAAGAAAATATCTCAGCAGTGCCCTATGTGGAGTTTATTGCAGAGGCCGGTGCTGATGCAGTACTCGTTCAGGACTTTGGCGTCCTGGAAATGATTAAACAGGTGGTCCCTGATTTGCCTGTGCACGCATCCACCCAGATGTCTGTACACAACCTAGAGGGGGTAAAATTTGCGGCCTCCATGGGTATTAGCCGTGTTGTACTGGCAAGGGAGCTATCAAAACAACAGCTTAAGTTTATTTGCGACAACTCGCCAATTGAAATAGAAGTGTTTATGCACGGGGCCCTCTGCATGAGTTATTCTGGCCAGTGCTACTTCTCATCCGTAGTGGGTCGGAGGAGCGGAAATAGAGGGCTCTGCGCCCAACCGTGTCGTCTGGCGTACGGTTTTGGAAGTAAGGAGGAGGACCGCTACCCCCTCAGCCTCAAGGACCTAACTTTAGCTGGGCATATAGGTGAGCTAAAGGATATTGGGGTAGCAAGCTTAAAAATAGAGGGTAGAATGAAGAGGCCTGAGTACGCCGCTATTGTGACCCGCATCTTCCACACGGCTATAAAGGAAAACCGGGAACCAAACGCGGAAGAGATACAGGTCCTTGAAACCGCATTTTCGCGTCAAGGCTTCACGGATGGCTATTACATGGATAAAACCGGGCGTGAAATGTTTGGAATACGCGCGACCAAGGCGGACCCATCCGCAGAGAAGCTCTTTAAAGATATCCGCAGAACCTACACAGGAAAGACTGAACTACAGAGGGTTCCTATCCGGTTCTGGGCAGAAATAAAGGCAGGAAATCCCATGAGGGTAGCTGTAAGTGACTCGGATGGGAACACCGCTACTGCTGAGGGAGTGGTTCCGGAAGTTGCAGTAAACAAATCCCTGTTTGAGGCTGAGGTCAACACACAGCTCTACAAAACGGGGGGCACACCGTACTACTGTGTCTCAGCCAAATCCAAAGTGGACAAAGACCTAATGGTTCCCATGTCTGCTATAAACGCCTTGAGACGTGAGGCTATTGAAAACCTCACTATTATACGGGGAGCAACTGAAGAACGGAAGCTTGGGAGCTTTTCGGGAGTTAGTCCTGTACCAAACAGGCATGCCAGACCCAAAACTATAGTTCAGCTCACCAAGATGAGCCAGCTTTCCAAGGAGCTGGTAGCCCTACGTCCGGACAGTATTTATTTGCCACTTTTTGGGTTGGACACAAGCAAAACACGTCAAGAATTGATAGGGGACTCAGATATAAAGCTAGCCGTGGTACTGCCCCGTGTTATTGGTGACCATGAAGCCGTTGAGATCTCTCGCCTCCTTGACGAGGCCCGTAAAATGGGTATAGATGAAGCCTTAGTAGGCAACATAGGCCATGTGGAGTTTGTGCGCACCAAGGACTTTGCTGTCCGCGGTGACTTTGGGCTCAACATCTTTAACTCCACCTCCCTTGCCGCTGTAAAGAAGATGGGGCTAAAGTCTGCAGCCCTCTCCTTTGAGCTGAACTTTGCTCAGATAACGGATATCTCAAAATGCATAGACACTGAAATTACTGTATACGGCCGCCTACCCCTCATGGTGACTGAAAATTGCATCATGAAAAACAAATTTGGCCGCTGTGTGTGTGAAAACAATATTACACTGGTGGACAGGAAGTCCGCCATATTCCCGGTGGTGCGTGAATTTAAACATCGGAACATTATCTACAACTCCCAGAAACTCTTTCTTGCTGACAAACAGGAGGACTGGAGTAACATCGGACTTTGGGCAGGGCGTCTTGTGTTCACAACTGAAAACCCTTGGGAGTGCGTACAGGTTTTGGAGCGCTATATGGGTCAGAACAGTTATGAACCAAGTAGTTTCACCCGTGGACTGTACTACAGGGGAGTGGATTGATATGGTAGTTGAATTTAAAAGAATACCCACTCAGGGTGGCTTTCTTGTTGATGTGCCCGTGCTTGCTACTTCCGGGTCTGCAGGTGCGGATCTCTGCGCAAGCTTAGACAACTCTGTAATCTTGCCCCCGGGCGGAACAGTCCTAATCCCAACGGGTATTGCAATGGCTGTGCCTCAAGGGTATGCGGCATTTGTTTTTGCACGGAGTGGGCTTGGTATAAAGCACGGCATATCCCCTGCTAACGCTGTAGGGGTAATAGACTCAGACTACAGAGGGGAAATCCAGGTTGGTCTCCACAACAAATCTCAGGTACAGTACACGGTAAACCCGGGTGACCGCATAGCACAGCTCATAATAATGCCGGTTGCAGCATTTGAACTGGCTGAGGCGGACCTGGACAAGACAGGCCGCGGGTCGGGTGGCTTTGGATCAACCGGTAGATAAAATTTAGTACAGGTGGTAAATGCTTTGGGAATTATATTGGCCTCCTCCTCTCCAAGGAGGATTCAGCTGTTGACAGATATAGGTGTGGATTTTACGGTGGTTCCACCAAACGTTGATGAATCGGGAGTTGAAATGCTTCCTCCCCAGTTGCAGGTCTATGAGTTGTCCAAACTCAAGGCGCTTGCAGTTGCGTCATCCCACGGTTCAGAGCTTCCGGTTGTTGCCGCGGATACCCTTGTATCCATAGATGGAGTGATCCTCGGAAAACCTGTGGACGCCGCAGATGCATTTAGGATGCTGCAAATGTTATCCGGCCGGTGGCATGATGTATACACCGGAATAACCGTTATTTCAGAGGGTGCATTGGTTTCGGACTATGAAAAGACATCCGTCAAGTTCCGTGATCTCACTACAGCAGAAATAAATGACTATATATCCCACGGAGAACCATTTGACAAAGCCGGTTCATATGCTGTCCAGGGCTTTGGAGCTCTACTTGTAGAGCGGATTGACGGGGACTTCTATAATGTTGTTGGTCTGCCTCTGGTTAAGCTTTATAAATTATTTGAAACCGCAGGACTATCTCTGACATAGAACATTTTGTGTGGGAGGGAAAGGGTGTGATATATCCGTGAAGAGTTTTTTTCAAAACCGTGTTGCTGTAGCTCTGGTGGTGGCAGTTGTGCTTGTAATCACCATGGCCGTCAGTTCACTGATTTACGCGGGAGAGGCATCACCACTGTCAAACGTGGCACGCATCCTCATGACTCCGTTTAGGTCTGTGGCCTCAGGTATCTCCGAAACTTACGTATCGGTCTACGGATATATTTATGGGGTTGAGGAGCTAAATGCCGAAAATGCCTCCCTAAAAGCTAAAATTGCTCAGATGGAGGAGGAGGTCCGCAGGTCACAGCAGGCAATAGAGGAAAATGAACGCCTGAGGGTGCTTTTAGAGCTGAGTGAACGCAGACGTGACTTTGAGTTTGTCATGGCGGAAATTGTGTCAAGGGACACATCAAACTGGGAATCTACATTTAACATAGGTAAAGGCTCCCTCAACGGGATAGATCCCTTTGACTGCGTGATAAATGAGGAGGGTTTCCTTGTAGGGTACATTTCAGAGGTTGGCACCAACTGGTCAATTATTACGACAGTGGTGGACTCCGGCGTTGAGCTTGGAGCAATTATTTATAGGACCCGTGAGCCCGCTGTGGCGGAGGGGGATTTCAACCTGATGTCTGAAAACAAGTTGAAACTGACATACCTTCCGGAGGGATCTGTTATCCTCAATGGCGATATGATTCTAACATCGGGCGTAGGCAGTGTGTTCCCCAAGGACTTGGTTATAGGAACGGTCTCACGCATAGTTACAGATACAAGCGGGCTTGGGGACTACGCCATAATAGAGCCAGCCACAGACCTTGATAAATTGACCCAGATTTTTATTGTGACGGATTTTGAAATCTCGGAGTAAGAGCGGAGGTGACAGGTGGACAGAACAGTTATTAAGAAATGGCTACTTTACGCGCTTTTCAGCGTGGGGCTTTTGCTGTTGCGGGAGTTTTTAATAGTCCGTTTTAAATTTCTTGGGGTCTACCCCGTGTTGGATGGGCTGTTGGTTGCTATTATAGCTATGTTTGAGGGTGGAGTTGCCGGAGCAGTAACCGGTTTGATTATCGGCATTTTAAAGGACTCCTCAAATATAGTGGCAGAGGGGTACTTTGCAGTTATGTATCTCCTCTGTGGTGGGGCTGTAGGAGTAGTGTGTAGTTTCCTCTTCCGGAAGAAATTCATTACATCTCTGCTCTGGTCTATGGCGGTAACAGCGGCCACAACCTTGGTTCTTCTCATTTTCTTCTTTATAATGGGTCGCGCCGATATCTCCGCACTGTGGATGGTTGCAATCCCAGAAATAATCTACTCGTCGGTCTTTGTGCCGCTGGTATACTACCCAATCAGATCAATTTACAAAATGAGTGGGGGAACTGATGTATATTAGCGGTGCAGCATAGGAGCATAAATATGGATGGAATTGGTATAAAGATAAGGCTTTGGTCTCTGGCGGCAGTAACAATGGTTCTGTCGCTTGTGATGGCGTCCCGACTCTACGACCTACAAATTATTAACGGAGACAGTTACTACAGACAGTCAGAAAAAAAGATAACCCGCTCCATAGAGGTTGAAGCCGCAAGAGGTGAGCTGCTCGACCGCTACGGAAGGAAGCTTGTGACAAACAAGTTTGGCTATAATGTCTCATTTGACTCTACACTGCTCCCTATGGTAAGAAGAAACGAGATAATCGGAAATCTAATTGAGGTCTGTAATGAACGTGGTGTGGAGTATATAACCACGCTTCCTATAGAGCACAACGGCGCAAGGTTTTACTTCACTACAATAGATGAAAACACCTACACAAGACGTTTGGAGAAATATATGGAGGCTCTAGAGTGGACGGGGGGCCTGACAGCGGAAGAGATTATAGAAAAGCAACGTGAAGAATATGGCATAGACCCGCAGTTAAGTCCCAAGGAAGCTCTAGAAATCTGCAAGGTGCGCTACGAACTTGACTTACGTAGTGCCCGTATTCCACTAAATGTGCCTAGATATATTTTTGCGGAGAACGTTGACATTGAGCTCATTGGCATCATAAAGGAGCGGGACTTTCCCGGAGTAAGTATTGACACAGTTTCTGTCCGCGACTACGTCACAACATATGCGGCACACATTCTTGGAAGGGTGGGGCCAATCTTTGAGGGGGAGTACCCTGCTCTCAAGGAAAAGGGTTACGCTCTTGATGATTATATGGGTAAGGACGGCACAGAGAAGGCCTTTGAGTCATGGTTGCGTGGTGCAGCAGGAACAAGGGTTGAGGAGATTAACACATCGGGCAAGGTTACCAATGTCATGTATTCAGAGCAGCCTGCCGCGGGGAATAATGTTATCTTAACACTGGATATCCGCCTACAAGAGGCGACAGAGCGGGCTCTTGAAAGACGAATCCTTGAGATTAAGGAGCTGGGTGAGGCCGGGTCATCACTTGGATCAGTCGACGTTGGAGGCGGCGCTGCTGTGGTGCTGGACATCAACACCGGTGAAGTTCTGGCAAGTGCATCCTACCCAACCTATAATCTGGCAACCTATAATAGGGATTATTTGTCTCTGATTGAAGATCCGCTTGAACCATTGTACAATAAAGCGCTGATGGGTACCTACACCCCCGGATCTATATTTAAAATGGCAACAGCCACCGCGGCCCTTGAAACTAAGGTTATAAACGCTCGCACAAAGATACTGGACAGAGGTATATACACCTATTACGCCTCATCCAATTTTACCCCAATGTGTGAGGTCTACCTGACATCCCGTAGAACACATGGATCTGTTGACGTCGTCAATGCACTGAGGGTGTCGTGCAACTATTTCTTTTACGAGGTAGGAAGACTTACCGGGATTGAAAAGATTGTGGAGTACGCTAGACTTTTGGGACTCGGTGAAAAGACAGGCATAGAGCTAGACTCTGAAAAACAGGGCACCTTGGCCGGGCCTGAATCCCGTGCCGAGAAGGACAAGGTTTGGTACCCCGGTGATACAATTCAAGCAGCTATTGGTCAGTCAGATAATATGTTCACACCTATCCAACTCGCAAACTACGTGGCAACACTGGTGAACGGTGGCGTGAGGAACCGCGTACACGTCTTAAAATCAGTTAAAAGCTATGACTACACCCAGACACTCTTTGAGAGTAAGGCCGAGGTCCTGGGAGACGCCAATATTAGCGCTGAGACACTTGACCTTATAAAGCGTGGTATGCTTGCGGTATCGGAGAGTGGTTCCGCCGTTGCTATTTTCGGAAACTACCCCATAAAGGTAGGAAGTAAAACAGGCACAGCTCAGACCGGCAGAGGGTCCGCAAACGGAACATTCGTGGCTTTTGCCCCCTATGACAAGCCTGAGATTGCAGTGGCCATAGTGGTGGAGAGAGCCGGTAAGGGCTCAAGGATCGGCGTCATAGCACGGGATATTTTCGACGCATACTTCAGAATTGACAACTCGCTGGAAACAATAGTTGTAGAAAACACTCTTGTCAATTAGTTTTGTTAAAAGAAATTTAAAATGAGTGATAAATCCATTGAAAAAAAGTGGAAAATTTGCTATACTACGCTTAAGTATGGCTCACAGATTCGGAGGAAGTACAGATGGGCATAGCAGTAGCGGTTGCATCGGGCAAGGGCGGGGTTGGAAAAACCTCACTTGTTGCGGGACTGTCGGCTTGCTTAGCGGTAATGGGCAAGAGAGTTCTCTGCATTGACGCAGACATTGGGCTCAGAAACCTGGACATCGTACTGGGATTGTCAGACAAAACAGCTCTGGATTTTGGGGACGTTCTTAAAGGAAATGCGTCACTAGAAAAGGCAATTGTAAGGCACAATACTATTGAAAACCTCTCCCTGCTGAACGCACCCTTTGAGCTTTCTGGAAATGTTGAAAGTGAGTTTCAGGATTTGGTGGCTCAGGCCGCTCAGACCTTTGACTTCTGCTTTATAGACTGTCCTGCAGGGCTCGGGGGCATCTTTAGAATGGTGGCTTCAGCTGTTAACAACGCCGTACTAGTAACAACACTTGATACAACAAGCCTGCGTGATGCAGGCCGGGGTGCAATTCTTTTAGACGAGCTGGGGGTAAAAAACACGTGGCTCGTGGTAAACAGAGTGAGGCCACGGTTGGTGGCCAGAGCGGACGCCCCAAATGTTGATGACGCTATAGATATGGTATCGGCCCCGCTCCTTGGAATTATTCCGGAGGATGAGCGCGTCATATCAAGCTCAAACCACGCACAGTCTATCATTTTTAATACTTCTGATGGTGCAGCACTCGCGTACTACAATATTGCACGCAGAATTATAGGAGAATCTGTCCCGCTTATGAGGACAAAAAGACGCTGAATAAGATACACATGATATTAAACAAGAAAGGAATTGGGGAACATTATGACAATAGCCTTAATTGCTCACGACGTAAAAAAAGAATTGATGGTACAGTTCTGCATAGCATATCTGGGCATTCTCTCAAAGCATGAAATTTGTGCTACCGGAACTACCGGAAAGCTTGTTGCTGAGGCCACAGGTCTTGACGTGCAACGCTTTTTGGCCGGACAGCAGGGAGGGGACCAACAAATTGGAGCTCGTATCACATATAATGAAATAGATATGGTACTGTTCTTTAGGGATCCGCTCTCAGCATCCACCCCCTACGAGACAGATGTCATGAGCTTACTGCGCCTTTGTGATATCAACAATATTCCTATGGCCACCAACGTGGCTACCGCAGAGATGCTGATATTGGGTCTTGAACGTGGGGATCTCGATTGGAGAAATATCGTCCATTCCAGTAAAAGAAACCCCCTTTGATCCACACCGCATATAAATTCAGAAGGGGGTGTCCTGTATCGGGACGACCCCTTTTTTACGAGTATTAGGAGGAACCTATGGTACAGAAAATCACAGCCCCCCGCGGAACAAAGGACATGCTCCCAGCAGACGCAGGCAAGTGGCACCTCGTTGAAGACACAGCACGTGAAGTTGCCCGCCTATTTGGGTTTGAGGAGCTGAGATTCCCTACATTTGAACACACTGAACTCTTTTTGCGCGGTGTTGGGGACACAACAGATATAGTTCAAAAGGAGATGTACACGTTCACGGACAAGGGTGGCCGCTCGGTAACCCTCAGACCGGAAGGTACAGCCTCTGCAGTCAGAGCTATAATTGAAAACTCTCTCATACAGTCCGGTCTTCCCATAAAAGTTTACTACATTGCGCCAAACTTCCGCTACGAGAAGCCCCAGAAAGGCAGACTCCGTGAGCACCATCAGTTTGGCGTTGAGTGTTTTGGAGCCTCAGGACCGGAAGCGGATGTTGAAATAATATCGCTAGGTGAGACGCTTCTTCGGAAGTTAGGAATACAGGGGGTCTCCCTTGAAATCAACTCAATAGGCTGCCCTGAATGCCGTGCTAAGTACAACCGCGCACTTCAGGAATACTTCCAAAACAGAGCTGATAAGCTCTGTGAAACCTGCTTGACACGCCTGGAGCGCAACCCTATGCGTATACTCGACTGTAAAGAGGAAGGTTGTAAGGTTGTTGCGGCGGATGCCCCTGACATGCTGAGTTACCTCTGTGGTGATTGTAACACCCATTTTGGCGGCGTTAAGCAGGGGTTGGAAAACATTGGTGTTTCATTTACTGTCAACCCGCGTATAGTCCGCGGCCTGGACTACTACACCCGCACGGTGTTTGAATTTGTTTCATCAGGGGTAGGAACTCAGGGCACAGTCCTTGCAGGAGGGCGCTATGACGGGCTTGTTGCTGAGCTTGGCGGCGTACCTACGCCGGGGCTTGGATTTGGCTCAGGTATAGAGCGCCTTATTCTGGCTATGGAGCAGTCTGGTGCATTTCATGACACATCCAGTGGACCGGATATATTTTTGGCATCTGCAGAGGAGTCTGCACGGTTACACATTGGATGTGTGGTAAAGGAGCTGCGTGAATTAGGGGTCTCCGCAGAGCGGGACCTGATGGGACGGAGCTTAAAAGCACAGATGAAATACTCATCTAAAATTAATGCTGCTTATACAGTTGTTGTAGGTTCTGCAGAAATTGATAGTGGCACTGTCACCTTACGCCACATGTCAGATGGAGTTGAACACCCGGTAAGCTTTGATGCAGGCCAAATGGCTAATCATATAAAAAAATAGTTTTACCTTATGGAGGAATATTTGTGGAAAGTTTTAAAGGATTTCAAAGAAACCTATACTGTGGAGAGCTCAGGGCTGAGGACATTGGCACGGAGGCGTCAGTCTGTGGCTGGGTTCAACGGCGCCGTGACCTGGGTGGCCTCATTTTTGTGACTCTGCGCGACCGCACTGGTAT
>CAZIVK010000010.1:0-13729 GCA_964542515.1 uncultured Oscillospiraceae bacterium
TTGCATTTAAGGCCATATATGGTATAATCTTATCGGTGTAGACAGATTTTGTCGGAAGAGAGAATATTTTATAATTTTTTTGAACTATATCCAGTTTACTTAATATAAATATGGGAAACATATTTAGTGAAGATCTATAGAAAGTTTTTTGGTAGGTGTGCATGTGGTAGAGTATGTTATTAAAGGTGGTAGACCACTTTCAGGCGAAGTCACGGTAAGCGGCGCAAAAAATGCAGCCTTAGGCATTATTGCGGCGGCTCTTCTTGTTGACGGAGTATGTAGAATTGAAAATATCCCCAAAATCAATGATGTCACCATAATGCTTGAGATTATGCGTGAAATGGGAGCTAAAGTCCGCCTTGTTGGTGGATCAACAATAGAAATTGACGCCACTAAGGTGGTAAACACCAGCGCATCCTATGACTCAATGCGTAAAATGCGGGCGTCCTATTACCTGATAGGGGCTCTACTCGGGAGATTTGGGCATGCGGTTGTTGCTATGCCCGGAGGTTGTGACCTGGGTGTGAGGCCGATAGACCAGCATATTAAAGGATTTGAATTTCTGGGTGCTGAAGTTGAAGTCAAAGGCGGATTTGTTCACGCCAATACCGGTGACGGTATACTCAGAGGTACGCAGATATACTTTGATGTGATAACAGTTGGTGCCACAATAAATGTAATGATAGCTGCGTCCCTTGCTCAGGGCATGACCGTAATTGAAAATGCAGCCAAGGAGCCCCACATAGTTGATGTGGCAAACTTCCTCAACTCCATGGGAGCAAATGTTAGCGGCGCCGGCACAGACGTTATTAAGATAAGAGGCGTTGACAAACTTCATGGAGGCACATACAGCATAATTCCGGATCAGATTGAAGCAGGGACCTTTATAGCTGCAACCGCCGCCACCGGTGGGGAAATAATGATTAAAAACGTAATTCCAAAGCATCTCGAGTGCATCACCGCTAAATTTTCCGAAATGGGTGTAGAGTTTGAGGAATACGATGACTCTCTGCGCGTAACCCGTAACGGTCCACTTATAAAAACAAACGTCAAAACACTTCCTTACCCAGGTTTTCCAACTGACATGCAGCCGCAGATTCTAACTTCCCTCTGCATGGCCAAAGGGACCTCTGTAGTTACTGAAGGCGTCTATGATAACCGCTTTAAATTTGTGGATGAGCTCAAACGCATGGGTGCAAAGGTTCAAGTTGACGGAAAGGTAGCCATTGTTGAGGGTATAAATTCTCTGTCAGGGGCACGTCTACAGGCATGTGACCTGCGTGCTGGCGCTGCCATGGTCATAGCGGCTCTTACTGCTAACGGCACCACAAATATCCGTGACATCCATCACATTGAGCGTGGATATGAGGATCTCGTGGAGAAATTTAGAGGACTTGGCGCCGACATGAGGCGTGTAGATCTGCCTGATCCCGAGGAGATGGCCGACGTAGGCTAGGAGGTAACTAGTGCCCTTTTTATGTACAATAGCAAGCGGTTCATCCGGTAATGCCGCACTGTTGTCGGACGGGAAAACCCACATCCTGGTGGATGCAGGCATCACCTATAAACGTCTGACGGCGGGACTCAGTCAATTTGACCTAAAGCCCGCAGATATATCGGCAGTACTGATAACCCACGAACACAGTGACCACACAAAGGGGATCAAGACATTCTGCAATCGCAACGACGCATCCGTTTACCTCACTGAGGGTACGGCAGCAGGACTAGTCCGTACGATCCCTAATTTACATAGTTATATGAATCTATTTTCCGCCGGAAGCTCCTTTGAAATTGGGGGCATAGGAGTGGAGTCATTTTCCACACCCCATGATGCAGCTGACAGCGTTGGTTACGTCTTTAATGTAGGCTCAAAAAAGCTGGCTTATGTCACCGACCTGGGCCATGTCACAACTGAAATTAGGCAAGCAGTAATGGGTTCTGAATGCCTATTTATAGAATCAAACCACGATCTCTTCTCGTTGGTTGGAGGTCCTTACCCTGAATTTTTAAAACGTAGAATACTGGGGAAAAAGGGACATCTGTCCAATGATGACTGCGCAGACTTTGCCCTTTCCGCGGTACAATGGGGCGCAAGAAAAGTCACCCTGTGTCATTTAAGTGATACAAACAACACTCCTGAGTTGGCAGGAAGCCAGACCATAAGCCTTCTGGAGAAGGCCGGAGCAAACCCGGTATCTGAAAGCATGGTGTGTGTAGCACCGGCGGACAGTATTGGTGAGCCCTACTATTTTTAAAGTTGGGGGTGGTTGTTTGCTCGATGTCCGTGTTATATGCGTCGGAAAGCTAAAAGAACGCCACTATATTGACGCCTCCGCTGAGTACATCAAGCGGCTTGGTGCATATTGTAAAATATCAGTCATTGAGGTTCCCGAAGTATCTCTTAAAAAGGATCCGGCTCCCTCGGAAATCAACGCGGCCCTGTCAAAGGAATATAACTCTATGAATATCACCTCCGGCGCGGTTGTTGTTGCACTCTGTATCGAGGGGGGGAAGCTCTCTTCGGAGGGTCTCGCCGGAGAAATCCAAAACTTTGCCACAAGGGGGATGTCCAAACTCACCTTTTTAATTGGAGGTTCAAATGGGCTCTCCCAGGATTTGAAGAAGCGTGCAAATCTGTGTCTGTCTATGTCCGATATGACTTTTCCGCATCATTTGGCGCGAGTAATGCTGCTTGAGCAGCTATACCGCGCTTTTAATCTTTTGCAGGGAGGAAGGTATCATAAATAATGGTAGCTGTTATAACCAGAGTAGAAAATGCATCTGTAAAGGTGAGCGGTGAGATTGTTTCTGAAATTGGACAGGGACTGCTTGTGCTGGTTGGAGTCGCTAAAACTGACGCTGCATGTGACGCAGAATATCTGGCCGGCAAGGTAACGGGGTTGCGCATCTTTGAGGATGACGCCGGTAAGATGGGACGATCCGTTTGCGACCTCTCAGGTGAAATACTTGTGGTTCCAAACTTCACCTTGTCTGCTGACTGTAAAAAGGGCAGACGTCCTGATTTTGCTCCGGCTGCTCCACCGGATACCGCAAATGAGCTCTATGAGTATTTTACCAAACTGTGTGGAGACTCCGGCATATCTGTAAAGAAGGGAATCTTTGGGGCTGATATGGCCGTCACATCCACAAATGACGGACCTGTGACCATACTTATGGACACAGCCACTATGTTACCCGGAAGGAGTTTAAAATGAACATAAAAACTTTTGTAGTAGGACCTGTTTCAACAAACTGCTACGTAATATACGACGACAACGGCACCGCCGCCATTGTTGACCCCGGTGATAACGCCCCTGAACTACTAGCTTTTATAGATAGTAGAGGCTTACAGTTGCAGTATATCTTTCTCACACACGGGCACTTTGACCATATCATGGCTGTAAGTGATGTCAAAGATGCCATCGGAGCCAAAGTGGTGATATCCACAGGTGATGCAGAGTTCCTGTCAAATCCAACAAGGTCACTGGCAGGACGGGTAGGCATGACACAGAAACCTGTGACACCGGACTTTTTGGCGGAGGACGGCAGTACGTTTACCGTTGGAAACATGGAGTTCAAATATCTGTTGACACCAGGCCATACTGTGGGATCGGCCGTAATTTTGTGTGGAGATAACATATTCAGTGGTGACACACTTTTTGAAGATGACTGTGGTAGGTGTGACCTCCCCGGAGGGGACTACGCTGAAATGCTCCGGTCACTGCGGAGACTTTATGACCTGGAGGGGGATTATAATGTATACCCAGGTCACGACGTCAGCACAATTCTTTCTCGTGAGCGTAAGCATAACATCAATATGCTCGAAGCTGTAGAAAAGAGAGACATATGAACATTTGCTATGTAGGGCATAACTACAAGTATGCGGTGGAACAATCTGTAATGGCGCTGTTGGGGATGGAGAGCCAACAGTCCGACCGCATAGTATCAAGCCTGAGCATATCTGGCCAGTACATCACAGGCAGTGCAAAGGTTGAGTTGGGTGGCGCAGTAGGTGCAGCATCAGCAAAGTTTGCACTTAAGGATATATCCAAGACATGGGACAGGGTGCGTGCTGAACAGCATGTTGTAAAGCTTGCGGTGTTTAAGGCTATTCAGAGGGCTACCGGGAAGCATTACCCGTGGGGATCACTATCGGGTATGAGACCTACAAAGCTTGCCCGTCAGTTTCTTGATGAGGAGAAGACACCGGCCAAGGTAGTAACGCTGTTAAAAGACAAGTTCTATATTGAGCCAGAGCGTGCGCGTCTTGTTACACAAGCTGCCCTGAGGAGTGTGGAGGCCGCAAAACTCTTTGGTCCCAATGATATTTCCCTGTATATTGGAATACCATTCTGTCCGTCACGCTGCTCGTACTGTTCCTTTGTCAGCCACGACATAGGGAAGTCCGCTGATATGGTTGAACCATATTTGCAGGTCCTTAGTGATGAGATAAAACATAAGGGGGCACTAGCCCACAAGCTTGGTCTGAATGTGGCAACTATATATATTGGAGGGGGCACCCCCACCACCCTTTCCGCTGAGCAGCTATATAGGCTAATGCAGCAGATTGAAAGTGAGTTTCATATATCGGATAGACTTGAGTATACTGTAGAGGCCGGACGCCCGGATACTATAACACTTGAAAAGCTTCACGCCATAAAGTCCGGAGGAGCTGAGCGTATAAGTATAAACCCACAGTCTATGAATCAACACGTGCTCGACCTCTGCGGGCGTCCCCATTCACCAGAGGATGTGGTTAGAGCTTATGAGCTTGCGCGGGGAGTCGGGTTTGATAGCATAAATATGGATACTATAGCCGGTCTGCAGGGGGATACAGCCGCAGGGTTCCGCCATACTTTGCAGGAAGTGCTGGCCCTTTCACCTGAAAATGTGACTGTCCATACACTGGCGCTAAAGAAGGGTGCCGATATGACAGAGGCCCGCCATGGATATGTAGACCCTGTGGAAGTGTCATCAATGCTGGACTTTAGCATGGAGCTGTTGTATAATAATGGATATAGTCCTTACTATTTGTACAGACAAAAATACATGGCGGCATCACTGGAGAACACCGGATGGACCACGCCCGGGTATGACAGTCTGTACAATATTTGCATTATGGAGGAGTTTCAAAGTATACTCTCCCTTGGAGCCGGGGGAATAACAAAGCTTGTGGACAATAGCGGTCGCAACATAAAACGTATCGCAAATAACAAGTACCCCCGTGAGTATATAAAATCAACTAAGAAAATCTTGGATGACTGTATCAGAATAGAATCAATCCTAAGAAAGGGGACAGCGTCTGTTTAAGGGCGCAAGTACGTTTATGGCATATAAGCTTTCAGAAATTAATCGTAGAGCATCGGAGGATCCAGTTGCATTTGTAGCGGAGTTTGATGCCAAGTATTCGGCAAATGTAGTGCGTGCAGCGGATAAAATTATTTCAAATTTAGATAAAAGTAAAATTGTTCTGCTGTCGGGGCCATCGGGCTCAGGTAAAACCACTACCGCTAAAAACATTGCAATAGCACTTGAGAAGAGGGGAATAACAACCCACACAATCTCCCTTGATAACTACTTCCGTGACGTAGACCCACTCACATCCCCCCGGGGGCCTGACGGGGAATATGACTTTGAATCCCCTGACTGTCTTGACACAGATCTTCTAATAAAGCACTTTTATGACCTGGACCACGGTACAGAAATAATGGTGCCCAAGTTTGAATTTCATCACCAAAAAAGAAATGACGCAAGAGCTGTGCCCCTCCGCATAGTGGGGGATGAGGTCGTCATATTTGAAGGCATACACGCTCTCAATGATATCTTAACGGAACAAGGTGAAGGTGTCCTTGCCACAAAAGTATATATCTCTGCTCGCTCAAATATTGAGCACAATGGCAAAGTGGTATTTAAAGGCACCTGGATGCGGATTGTCCGTAGGGCTATCCGTGATAGGCAGTTTAGAGACACGCCGCCATCCAGAACATTCAGAATGTGGGAGAGCGTACGTGTAGGTGAAAAGAAGTATATATCGCCCTTCAAAAACAAGGCTGATATTATTTTTGATTCATCGTTTATGTATGAGGTTCCCGTGCTTAAGAACCGCGCTGCAAGCCTCTTTGAGGACATAGACCCAGCCACCCAGCGCTTTGCAGAGATCATGGACATGAAGAAATCTTTCGAGCTCTTTGAAACGATAGATGAAGCACTCGTACCCCCCGAGTCCCTTTTGCGTGAGTTTTTGGGCGGGGGTAACATAAAATATTAAGGAGGAGTCACCAATGGATGACAAGTTAAAACAACTTATAGGAATTATTAGGCAGACCGCGAGCGCAGCAGGGCAGTCAGCAGGACGCGCTGTGGAAGCAACAGGTAAGAAAGCCGAAAACCTTGTTGCTCAGACCAAGCTAAACCTCCGTATTATTGACCTGGAAAATGAAATCAATGACCTGTACAGGGAAATCGGAAAACTAGTATACTCCTCAAAAAATGATGACACCATCGAGCCCACAACCATTGAAGAAAAAATTGAACTCATAGAGCAGAAGGACGCAGAAATTGTACTGACCCGGGAGGATCTGGAGGTTCTTAAGAGGACAAAGAGATGTCCCAACCCCGACTGTGGAAAAAGATGCTCAAAAGATGACAAGTTCTGTCACAGCTGCGGTGCTGTACTAGAGGACTAAGCATGCAAAATTTCAAAGACTATCAAAGATCGGCTGACGTCATAAAGGATTTGGCAGGTGGATTTGTTCCTGAAGTCCTTTTGGTGTTGGGCTCCGGTCTGGGTTTCCTTGGAGATATGTGCACAGATGCCCAGTTTATAAGCTATGCAGATATTCCCGGGTTTAAGGCATCCACTGCACCGGGACATTCGGGGAGATTGGTCTTGGGAACACTCGGCGGAAAAAGAGTCTGCGTTATGCAGGGTCGTATGCACTACTATGAAGGCTACACAATGGGGGAAATAACTTTCCCCATTCGTGTGGCTAGGATTCTTGGTGCAAAAACTCTGATTGTTACCAACGCCGCGGGGGGTGTGAACACCTCCTTTAAGACCGGAGACATCATGCTCATCACTGACCATATAAAACTGTTTGATGAGAGTCCCTTGCGCGGCCCAAATATTACGGAGTTCGGCACACGGTTTAATGATATGACTGACACATACACACTATCCTTGCGTAACAGGGCTCTGAAGGTTGCTGAAGACCTAGGCATAGAGCTGCAACAGGGCGTCTACATGTTCTTCCCAGGTCCACAGTATGAAACACCTGCTGAGGTTAAAGCTGCCCGCATACTGGGTGCTGATGCTGTAGGCATGTCCACTGCGCCAGAAGCCATTGCAGCCCGCCACAGTGGCATGGACATTTTGGGATTTTCACTTATTTCAAACGCCGCTGCAGGCGTGCTGAACCAACCCCTCAGTGAGGAGGAGGTACTGGAAACTGCAGCAGCAGCCAAGGACCGCTTCTCTGAACTGGTTCTGGCATGTCTCGCCAAGCTGGACTAGCACACTTTTGGAAGGAGCGGGAGCTGTTGCAGACTCTCTTTGAAAATATAACTGCAGTTACTATGGACCCTGGCCAACCGGTAATCAGGAACGCCTATGTACTAATCAGCGGACAGCAAATTGCAGACGTATCTGATCGGGCACCGGAAGGTTTTACCGGCAGAAGAATTAACGGGCACGGAAAGGTTCTGATGCCCGGTTTTACTAATGCCCATACACACATGCCTATGACAATGCTGCGCGGATACGCAGATGATTACGACCTCCACACATGGCTCCACGACTATATATTTCCCGCCGAGGATAAAATGACAGCAGAGGATATAAAGTATGGATCGGATCTTGCCATCGCAGAAATGATAGCCTCCGGAACCTCCTCTGTAACAGACATGTACTCCTTCTGTGATGAAATAGCAAGTAGCATAGACAGTGCGGGTATCAAGGCCAATATCTCCCGCGGCATCACATCGTTTAGTAATGACTTCAATTTTGAGACGAATGTAGGTGTCCGTGAGATGAAGGAATTGGTGGACAAATGGCACGGATACGATGCAGGCAGAATTAAAATAGACGTGAGCATCCACGCTGAATACACATCGTCCCCTAAAGTTTGGACTACGTTGGCGGACTACGCCAAGGAAAAAGACCTAGGCATGCACGTCCATGTGTCCGAAACAAAAGAGGAGCATGAACGCTGCATTGAGACCTATGGCTGCACCCCAACCCGGGTTTTAAATAAATATGGAGTATTTGACGTACCCGCCACAGCTGCCCACTGCGTTTGGGTGGACCCTGAGGATATGGTGGTTATGTCTAATAAGGGTGTCACGGTTGCCTATAACCCGGTGAGCAACATGAAGCTTGCATCGGGCATTGCGCCGGTTATCAACCTGTTAAGTTCAGGTGTAAACGTGGCTCTCGGAACGGACGGCGTTGCGTCCAACAATTCACATGACATGTTTGAAGAAATGAAACTGGCGTCGCTTGCTCAGAAAGTTAAGTATCTTGATCCAAAAGCGGGTAATGCCTTTGGTGCACTGAATATGGCTACCGTAAATGGAGCTATTTCTCAAAGACGCTCGTCAAGCCGCGGTATGGTAAAAGCCGGAATGGACGCAGACCTTATAATGCTTGACTTTGACCGTCCACACCTTGTCCCTAATCACAATGTGCTCTCAAACCTTGTATATTCCGCCCGGGGAAGTGATGTTGTCATGAACATGGTCAGGGGAAGAATACTATATAGTGACGGAACATTTCACACCATCGACATTGAAAAGGTAAAATATGAGGTTGCAAGGAGAGCAAATATATGACCGCCAATCAAAAAACAGGAAGACAGAGCTTTTTGCACGGAGCTGCTGTCCTGGGTATCGCAGTTGCGGTAGTTAAGTTTCTTGGTTTCTTAGGGAAAATTCCACTTATAAACATTTTGGGCGGAGATGGCTATGGACACTATAACATTGCTTATAGTGTATATAACGTGATGCTTATAATATCCACCGCTGGACTTCCGGTAGCGGTTTCTAAGCTTGTGGCTGAAGCAAATGCTAAGGGTCGCGCCAAGGAGACAGCTAAAATCCTGCGCCTGGCCCTTTCGGTATTTTTAGTTGTAGGACTTGTGACCTCGGGAGCTATGTTTTTATTTGCTCAACAGTTTGCTGACATAATGAAGTCCTCAAGCTCCGCCGCCACAATAAGGGCTATTGCTCCTTCAGTGTTTTTCCTAGTTGTAATGTCTGCCCTGCGCGGCTATTACCAAGGTATGTCAAACATGTACCCCACCGCAGTGTCACAAATAATTGAGGCACTGGTTAAAGTTGTTCTGGGAGTTGCACTATCCTGGTGGCTCTTGGATGCAGGTTATCCCATTGAAGTGGCCGCAGCAGGCGCTGTAGGCGGCATGACGGTCGGAACTGTCCTTGCTATGATATATCTGATGTTAAGAAAAGCCTTTGACAGGAGACCACTCGCGGGCCTCTCGGAGGACACCAGTTCCTCTAAGATAATAGTTAAGCAAATACTGGCCATTGCTATACCAGTAACTTTAGGGTCCGGTATGCTGGCTTTGACAAACTTTATTGATACACTACTGGTCATGTCCCGTCTCCAGACTGCAGCCGGCTTTACTCAGGACCAGGCCAGGTGGCTGTACGGCTCATATGGGCTTGCTCAGACAATGTTCAACTTTCCCGGATCCTTTATAGTTCCTTTTGCTGTATCTGTTGTACCAAATGTTGCTGCTGCCGTAACCCGTGGTGATTTGAAAAGAGCCAGTAAAACAATAGAAACATCAATACGTATAACGTCTATACTGGCATTCCCTGCAGCAGCCGGCCTGTCTGTATTAGCCTGGCCAATTCTAAACCTTCTGTTCTCTGATAGGCCTGACGAAGTTATAGCAGCTACACAGCCCCTCAGAGTACTTGGTATAGCAGTGTTTTTTAACAGCGTAGTCATGCTGACAAACTCTGTCCTACAGAGTATTGGAAAAGTACGTATACCCGTGTTCACAATGCTTATAGGTGCTGTCATTAAAATTGCAGCAAACTGGATACTTGTAGGTATCCCAGAAATAAACATAAACGGAGCTCCCATCGGCACAACCCTGTGTTACGCAACCATCACAATATTGAACCTCATCGTAATTGCAAGGAACATTAAGCCCACACCTAATCTCCTTAGGATGTTTGGTAGACCCCTCATAGCTACCATTGTTATGGCAGCCGGTGCATGGGCCGTGTACGGTCTAATGGCAAGGTTCTTTGTTCCAAAGATCGCCGTTCTTGCAGCAATTCTTGTGGCAGTTGTAGTATACTTTATCTGCGTTATTGCAATGAGAGTTGTCACTAAAGAGGACCTTTTACTCCTTCCAAAGGGTGAAAAGATAGCAAAAGTCCTCAGGATTCGCTGAAAAATGAATAAGTTCCCTGAAAAATTGAAAAAATGCTTGCATAAGGAGCGGAATTATGGTAGATTTTGAATACAAAGAATCTTACGTCTTTGATGATTTGGTTGGACTTGTAAAGGTACTTCGTAAAGAATGTCCTTGGGACCGTGAACAGAATCACAAATCAATCCGAAGGAATCTGTTGGAGGAGGCCTATGAGGCAGCTGAAGCTATTGATTTAGAGGACCCGGACCTCCTCAAGGAGGAACTCGGTGACGTGCTTCTCCAGGTGGTTTTCCACGCTGAAATGGAGGAGGAGGTCGGTAGCTTTACTATAGACGCCGTATCGGACGGAGTTTGTAAAAAGCTCATTGAGCGCCATCCACATATCTTTGGAGAGGTCCAGGCATCCAGCACCACAGAGGTACTGGAAAACTGGGAGGTCATTAAGCGCCAGCAAAAGGGACAAGCTACTCTCAGCTCAGCTATGGATGCAGTAGCAAAAAGCCTTCCCGCACTCTGGAGAGCAGAAAAAATTCAAAGTAAAGCTGAAAAAGCAGGCTTTGGGTTTCCGGACACAGACACAATCTGGGAACAACTTGCATCTGAAGCGGATGAGCTAAAGGCCGCCAAGGACCTACAGTCTGTTGAGGATGAACTTGGAGACTACCTGTTCACCGTTGTAGGGCTTGCGCAAAAGCTTAATGTAGACCCGGAAAGCGCACTGGAGAGAGCTTGTGATAAATTCACCAAGCGCTTTAAACATGTTGAAAAGAGAGCAGCTGAGCTCGTCAAACCAATTGATGAGATGGAAGCCGCACTCTTGGATAAGATCTGGCAGGAAGCTAAATCTGAAAACCCGTAAAATATCTAATAAAAAGGAGAGTCCAAAATGAACAAAACCGATTTTATCAATGCCGTATCAGAAAAGGCAAGCTTCACTAAAAAAGACTCAGAAAAAGCACTAAACGCAGTTCTTGAGGTTATCAAGGACACACTTGTTGCAGGTGACAAAGTTCAACTGGTAGGCTTTGGTTCTTTTGAAGTAAAACAAAGAGCAGCAAGAACCGGACACAACCCCCGCACAGGCGAACCCATTGAAATTGCGGCCACAAAGCTTCCTGTTTTCAAAGCTGGTAAAGCACTGAAAGAAGCAGTAGAAGGCTAATACAGCACTAAATTATTAGGAGCCGGCCGGACCTCCCCTAAAACAGGGGTGGTTTTGGCCAGCTCTTTTAACGAGATTGAGGAGATAATTTATGAGATTGGATAAGTACCTTAAAGTATCCAGACTTATCAAGCGCCGCACCGTAGCAAACGAAGCATGTGACAACGGTAGGGTTCTTCTTAACGGTGTAGTGGCACGGGCCTCCAAAGAGGTGTCACCCGGTGACATCATAGAGATACAGTTTGGGCAACGGATTACCAAGGTTGAGGTTATAACCGTCTCAGAACATGTATCAAAAGCAGACGCCCCTGCAATGTATAAAGAGATATAGGTCTATATTTCATCTACCCCCAATATAATTGTACAGGCACCAACATTGTAAGGGGGAGATATTATGGCATATGAAATTAATAAAGTTGAAAAGCCCCACAGCGTAATTCTTGAGGGGCGTGAGAAGCTAAGTATATCAGGAGTGGAGGATGTTGAGAGCTTTGATGAGGATTCTGTTATAGTTCTGACATCCCGCGGGACTCTTATCATCAAGGGGACCGACTTCAGGATAGAAAAGCTTAGCTTGGACCACGGTGAACTCTCATTGGAGGGTACAGTATATTCTCTTCAGTACGAGGAGACAACCCGCAGGAGCGGTAACCTCTGGCATCGCCTATTCAAGTAACAGATGGAGATCTCTGTTGCAAGTCAGACTATTGAGTTTTTGCTATCTGCAGTACTTGGTATGGGGATAGGTCTATTCTACGATGCCACCCGCCTGTTGAGAGGGAGGGTTAAGGCCGGTTCCATCACAGCTATAGCGGACGCAGTGTTCTGGCTGGCAGCCGCGGGCGCAACCATGTGGTTTGCTATGCTCCACTTGGACGGGGAGCTGAGGCTATTTGCACTATTTGGTGAGATCTGCGGTGTGATACTATACTTTTTGGCTTTAAGCCATATGGTGCTTAAGGTTGGCTTTAAGCTTTTGGACTTAATAATAACAATTATTGCAGCTTTATTGCTCCCTCTAGTAAAAATTAGGGTTAAATTTAGGAAAGTTCGCATGAAATCTAAAGAAAAACACAATAAGCTCTTTAATTCTCTCTCAAAAAGGTGTATGATATTAACTGAGCGTAGAAGGGCAGTTCGTAATGACCGCAGGAAGTCGCAAGGAGGTACAGGGCATGAAACGCAAGAAAACCGGGTTAATAGCCAAAATAGCGCTGGTATGCCTCGTAGCTTACGCAGCAGTAAATCTGGTAAGCCTACAACTGGACATAAACCGAGCGGAAGAGGAACTAAGCGCACTAAACGTACAGCTGGAAAACCAAAAAAGGAAAAACGTCAGGCTTGAGGAGATCACGCAAACTGAGCTTAACGAGGACCTTATAGCGGAAGCCGCAAGAACTGAACTTGGTTTTGTAGCACCGGGTGAGCGTATTTTCATAGACATTAGCAACTGACCTTACATACCGCAAATACGAATGTAGTAATTTATTACGACCAAATCAAGGAGGAAGAAACAGGTATATGGAGCTCGGGATTGGAACAATTCATGAGGGCAAAGTTACAGGTATAACAAAGTTTGGCGCTTTTGTAGCGTTACCTGAGGGAAAAACAGGGTTGGTACACATCTCTGAAATTGCTCACACTTATGTGAGTGATATTAATGATCATCTGTCCGAAGGGCAGGAGGTCAAAGTAAAAATCATCAATATTGATGAGAATGGTCGCATCAATCTGTCTATCAAAAAGACAGTTGAAACATCGCGGCCTCAGCAGGCTAGGGTTGCGCCAAAACAGGCCCCCCCACCGGTTGACAACTTTGAAGAGCGCCTTAGTAAGTTTATGCAGGACTCAAAAAGCAATATGGCGAGCTCTAAACTGTATAGTGAAAAGAACATACGCCGCCGTTCAAGGTAGTAGTGCGGATTATATGAGGTCGGATGCCTTGGCTCCGGCCTTATTTTCATATAAAAAAAGGCGCCCATCTGGGCGCCACGTCCTATAAACCAAGGACAAAAATGGGTTGTGGGATAAGAAAAAGATATTGGATAAGCTGTACTGAAATAGTATCACATCTAAAACTCCTTGTAAAGAGCGAAAAAAGCAACTTTTTAAGAGGTTTTGTCGAACTAGAAAAATAATTTATTACATTATTTAAAGA
>CAZIVK010000011.1:0-9289 GCA_964542515.1 uncultured Oscillospiraceae bacterium
GGCATGGCCCTTTGGGCCATGCCATCTTTTGTTCAGTCCTCGTTTGCACTTGTGTCGCAATAAATACAGCGGTACAGGCCGGTTTGTTTATTAGTTAGGCGGTATATGTGGTCAATATCCTGCTCCGTTGTTGTAATGCAGCGGGGGTTTTTACAGTGAATTACATTCTTAAGTTCCTTTGGTAGCTCAAGATGTGTCTTTTTTTGCAGCTTTCCATCACTTACAATATTTACGGTGATGTTGGGGTCCAGGTACCCAAGCACGTCAAGATCTACGTCAATCTGCTCATCAATCTTAATAATGTCTTTTTTCCCATACTTTGCACTGCGTACATTCTTAATAATTGCGACGCAACTGTCAATTCCATCTAGATTTAGGAACTTATAGACCAGCATGCTTTTTCCTGCTGAGATGTGGTCTATTACAATTCCGTTTGTAACTCCGTCTACGTTCATCTCTCCACCTCCATCAGCTTAATGAGTAGGGCCATTCTTATAAACTTTCCGTACTCAACCTGTTTAAAGTAGCATGCTCTGGGGTCGCTATCAACCTTGCTTGAGATCTCATTGACCCGGGGCAATGGGTGCAAAATGGATAGGTCAGCTTTTGCGCTTCTTATCTTTTCTGTATCCAGTATGAAGCTATCCCTGAGGCGAATGTAGTCCTCCTCATTGAAGAACCTCTCCTTCTGGACTCTTGTCATGTAGAGGATATCCAGTTGAGATATGGCCTCCTCCAGGTTTTGAGTCTCAATCCACGGAAGGTCTCTCTGTTCCAAGACCCCATGGCGTATATACTCCGGTACCCTAAGCTCATCCGGAGATATGAGCACAAACCGGATACCTTCATAGCATGACAGAGCTGATATAAGAGAGTGCACTGTCCGGCCAAACTTCAGGTCTCCACACAGTCCTATTGTCATATTTGACAGGCCTCCTTTTTCCCGATGGATTGTAAGAAGGTCCGTGAGGGTCTGTGTTGGATGGCTGTGTCCACCATCCCCGGCGTTTATTACCGGTACAGATGAGTAACGTGATGCCAGGAGGGGGGCCCCTTCCTTAAAATGGCGCATTGCAATTATATCTGCATAGTAGCTTACAGTGCGTACTGTATCAGCAACGCTTTCACCCTTGGCAGCGGAGCTGGAGTCGGCCTGTGAGAAGCCAAGGATGCCTCCACCCAATTCCATCATTGCAGCCTCAAAGCTCAGCCTAGTCCTTGTACTGGGCTCGTAGAACAGTGTTGCGAGCTTCTTTCTCTTCATTACGTCGGCATAATCATCTCTATGTTCCATTATGTCGGTAGCCTTGAATATGAGCCTGTCAATCTCCTGTGTATTTAGGTCCGTTATATCTATCAGATGCCTCATGCTTTTCCGCCTCTCATCCAGCTGGAGTCCGAGGGGGAGTTTCTAAATGCTATAAGCCTCTCTACATCGCTCCGCTTTATATAACCCTCCTCAGCAGCAACTTCCACAAGCACATCAAAGTCCGTCAAAGAAACTGCCGGTATCTTGGCCTCCTCAAGCCTCTGGACGCCCTTAGCCATCCCATAAGTAAATATTGAGATAATTCCAAGGACATCGGCACCTGCCTCCCTGAGTGCCTCTGCCACCTCAAGGACGCTTCCACCGGTAGATATCAAATCTTCCACAATAACAGTTTTTTGTCCCGGAATCAGTTTCCCCTCTATACGGTTCTCCCTGCCATGCCCCTTACTTCCTGAACGGACATAGCCCATAGGTAGGTTTAGTATATGAGCAGCTATTGCGGCATGCGCTATGCCTGCTGTTGCTGTTCCCATGAGAAGCTCACATTCAGGCCATGTCTTAATAATCATATCTGAAACAGCATTTTCTGTGCGGGTTCGTACATCGGGTGCGGTCAGTATCAGCCTGTTATCGCAGTAGATAGGACTCTTTATACCACTTGCCCATGTAAACGGCTCATCAGGGCGGAGGAAAACCGCACCTATCTTCAGTAAGTCTAGTGAAATCTGTCTTTTCATCTGTTACCTCCCAGAAATTCTCTTATACAGCGCTCGTAGGCATCCCTTGGGGAGATGCTCTGCGTTATTGGTCTGCCAACCACAAGGTAATCACACCCCATGCTTGCGGCGTTAAGTGGTGTTGCAATACGGGCTTGATCGTCTGTGGAGGAGTCGGCAAAGCGTATGCCCGGTGTTACAGTTATAAACTCTTCACCACATGCCCTTTTCACTCCGGCCGCCTCCAGTGGCGAGCAAACTACTCCATCAAGTCCAGATGCAGCAGCGTTCTTAGCGTAGGATATCACAACCTCCTCCATCGGGCGTTGTATCAGAAGTTCATCCCTCAGGGCTTCAGGACTTGTTGATGTGAGCTGTGTCACGGCTATGAGCAGAGGTCTTTGCCCACCACCGGCGGACAGCCCCTCAATAGCTGCTTCCATCATCTTACGCCCTCCAGATGCATGTAGGTTAACCATATCCGCACCCATAGCGGCCAAAGAGGCCATTCCACCCTTTACGGTGTTTGGTATGTCATGCAACTTCAAGTCTAGGAACACGTTGTGACCCCTCTCCTTAAGAACTCCCACAAGACGAGGTGCTGCGTAAAACAGTTCCATCCCCACTTTTACGTAGGGCCGCAGATCCCCAAACCTATCCAGAAATTTCAGGGCCCGCTCCTCACCCGGAAAGTCCAGTGCAATAATTACATCCTTCATAACAACTTCCTCCTCATTCTGATATGCCAATTATATCGGCCAACCTGTCAATCCCAAGCCTCCCCATGAGAGGCCCAAGTTCATCAATAATCTGCTTACACACCATGGGGTTCCGCAAGTTTTCAGCCCCCACCTGTACCGCTGTTGCACCCGCCATCATCATCTCAACAACATCATTTGCCGTCCCTATTCCCCCTACGCCAATGATTGGTATCTTAACGGCCCGCGCCACTTGATACACCATACGTAGCGCAACCGGAAATATTGCGGGCCCGGAGAATCCCCCCATTTTATTGGCTATGACAGGCCTTCTCCTGCGGATGTCTATCCTCATGCCCATCAGAGTATTTATCAGGGTGAGGCCGTCAGCACCGGCATCCTCACAGCGGGAGGCAATCTCAACAATATCTGTCACGTTTGGGCTGAGCTTAATATATACAGGCGCTGTAACACCGGAGCGCTTTACAGCTCTTGTTACTGCAGCCGCAGACTCAGGGCTTGTCCCAAAACCCATACCACCCTTCTCAACATTTGGGCAGCTAACATTAATCTCAATTATGTCCACATGTCCGTCAATCTTCAGTGAACACCGGACGTACTCATCAATAGAAAAACCACTTATGTTTGCAACAACCGGTCCGCCGTAGTACGTCCTGAGACGGGGTAACTCAACTGAGACCACTTCATCAATTCCCGGATTTTGCAATCCAACAGAATTTATCATACCGGCAGTACACTCAGCCACCCTGGGTGTGGGATTTCCAAACCGTGCCTCACCGGTTGTCCCCTTTAGTGCTATTGCGCCAAGAATGTTGGGGTCATAAAAGTCCCTATACTCGCCACCAAATCCGTAGACTCCGCTTGCCGGCATGACGGGGTTCTTTAGAGCAACACCGCTCAAATTTACCGTTACATCTCTCACCATATTATCTCACCCCACTTTAGTACAGGCCCATCCTTACATATACGTAGCGCACCATACTTTGTTTCACACGAACAGCCCATACAGGCACCAAACCCACACGCCATCCGCTGTTCAAAGCTGTACTGTCCATCAGCTTGCGGTAGTGCGTGAACAGCCTTTAACATTGGCTCAGGCCCACAAGCAAATATATAGTCGTAAACTATATCGCTTTGAACAATTGCATCTGTTACAAATCCTTGAACACCTAGGCTTCCATCCACGGTGGATAAGGTAACCTTAATCCCAAGATCTCTGAGTTCATCGGCTAAAAAAACTTCGTCAGCACTGCCGAACCCTAAAACAGCATCAGGAATAACTCCATTCTCAACCAACTTTTCCGCTAGCCAAAGCAACGGAACTACACCAACACCGCCACCAACTAACAGAGGTTTACTACCGTACTCAGCTGTGTTAAATCCGTTACCTAAACCTGATAGCACTTCTAGCTCTATCCCAGAATTCATTAATGCAAGCTCTGCGGTGCCGTCTCCAAGCACTTTGTAAATCAAAGTTAGAGTATCTCCCTTAACCGTACAGATGGAGAGCGGGCGGCGCAGGTACCTCCCCGGCAGCGCTATATCAACAAACTGACCCGGCCTTACAATGGAGGAACAGTCACCCTCCAGTTTTAGGATATAAGTATCCTTTGCAATCAATTTGTTCTCAAGTATCTCAAAACTGCCAAGTTTATTCATACTTTTTCTCCCCTTTCCCAGACAAGTTCTCCCGAGCAGAAGGTCATTACAACCTCACCATACACTCTGTACCCCTCAAATGGAGTAGCCCTTCCCTTTGACAGGAATGTTTCCGGGTCTATTTCATACTCCTGAGTTGTATCAAACACGGTCAAGTCTGCAAACTCACCCTGTGTTATTTCCATATCTCCCAGACCAAAGCGTTTACGCGGGTTGACGCTCATCAACTGTACCATACGCTCAGCTGTTATAGTCCCTGTTTTCACAAGTTCTGTGTATATAACGGGGAGAGCGGTTTCAAGACCCACAACACCCATAGCACTTCCTTCAAACCCCTTACCCTTCTCCTCAGCACTGTGGGGAGCGTGGTCTGTTGCGATAATATCTATAGTACCGTCAACAATGCCATCAATAAGCGCAGCCCTGTCCTCACTTGAACGGAGAGGTGGGTTCATTTTAAAGCGCCCATGGTCCATAATGTCATCTTCACAGAACACAAGGTAATGGGGAGCTGTTTCACATGTAACCGGGAGTCCTTCCGCTTTAGCCTGGCGCACCAGTTCAACCGCTTCCTTGGTTGACACATGGCACACATGGTAATTACACCCAGTCTTCCGCACAAGGCCGATGTCCCGCTCAACCTGTCTCCACTCACTTTCACGGACAAATCCTCTGTCAAGCAAGCCCTCATCCTCACAGTGAGCTGCAATCAGGCCACCAACCTTTGAAACTTCACGCATTGCTCTTTCCATAGTATCAGACTCCTGGACACCCTTTCCGTCATCAGAAAAGCCCGCAACACTGTGCAGAATGTCTGCATATTCCACGAGCTCCCCTCTACCGGATCCCCCACGCGTTATGCAGCCGTAAGGTAAAACATTTATCAAGGCTTCGGCAGATATGGCTTCAAGCTGTACATCAAGGCCCTCCCTGCTGTCAGGTGCTGGATTTAGGTTTGGCATTGTGCACACAGTTGTAAAGCCTCCCCTGGCCGCCGCGGCTGTGCCAGATTCAATTGTCTCCTTATAAGAAAAACCGGGTTCCCGCAGATGCACATGAACATCAGCAAGACCCGGAAATAATAAAAAATTAGAGACGTCAAAAACTTTTTCATAACCAGAAAATGAAATCTCTGAAGACAAGGCATCAATACGCCCATCATACAGAGATATATCAGTACGCTTGAAAACTCCTCCACTATAAACAAGACCATTTTGCAACAAGATTCTCATGAATTCCCTCCTCATTTATCCATGAGATTATAATACATAAATATACATTAGTCAATAATCTTTTATAATTATTGACTAACGATAATAACTGTGGTAATATATCGATGTAATTATTGTTACACAATAATATTTGTATTGTGAGGTATTGTCATGACGCGCAAAACGCTTTATTTTCTACTGGCTTTGGAGGCCCTAATATGTACCCTTTTTGTGGTACTAAAAGCATCCTTTGTAGATGTTTTCTCAGGGGCTATGGCTTTTCCCCTTGAGCAAGTTGGTCTTGGGCTGAGGCTCCTCTCTATGACAGGAAGGCTCGGAAACATCCTTGCCCTTTTGCTTTACACATGCATTTCTTTCTTACCCATAGTATTCTTGCAAAGAACCCAAAAGAAGCGCAAGCTCCACGCAGAGGATTCTCTCCTATTACTGTTCTCAGTGGCACTATTTTTCACGCTATTCCTAATGATTAACCCCACATACATTGGAAAACTTCTTGGCGAGCACGGTTTGCTAGGCGCAACTTTTGGAAAGGTTATTCTGGGAGGAACACTTTGGTCTATAATCTGTGGTTACGCAGTCTTGAGGTTTCTACGGCTCGCCTTTGAAAGTGAAACAACTAAGCTACACGTGTACCTAAGTGCACTCCTGTACACGCTCAGTTTTCTGTTTGTCCTATCGGTCTTTGGGGTTGGTCTCAAAAATATGCTAGCATCAATCTCCACAGTTCAGGCAAGCAACAAAGGCTCTGAAAGTGGTCTAGGCCCTACCTATGTTTTTATTGTCCTGCGTTACTTAGTTGACTCATTGCCCTATATACTAAACACAGTCACCGTGTTGTTTTCATTGGATCTGCTGGTCTCAATGCACCAAGATGCCTATTCAGAAAATACCGTGAACCTCGCTTCACGCCTCTCCCGCTGGTGCAGCAAGGCACTCACTGCAGTTGTAACATCCAGCATAGCGCTCAACCTTCTGCAGCTCATATTTGCACAGACACTAAGGGACATAAACAGCACTATCAACATACCAATAACATCGGTACTTTTTGTACTTGCAACCCTGTTATTTGCTCGCCTCGTCTCGGAAAACCGCAGGCTCAAGAGCGATAACGACCTGTTCATTTGAGGTGCACCATGGCCATTAAAATTTACCTTGAGGATGTACTAAAAGCCCGCGGCATGACCTCCAAGGAGCTCAGTGCTAAAGTGGGCATTACAGAGGCTAACCTATCTATACTCCGCAGCGGTAAGGCAAAAGGCATCCGCTTTGGAACAATAAACCGCATCTGCTACTTCCTCTCCTGCGATGTGGGAGATATCCTGAAATTTGACGGAAACCTGGAGGATGACAATGAAACGTAACATTATCATAACAACATGCGTGCTTATATCCGCACTTATGCTTGGCCTCTCCGGCTTTACCCTTGCACAACCGGAACTGGACAAAACAAATGATGACAAGCTCATAGGGGTATATATCACAACAGATTACCTGGATCTCTTTGATTTTGAGGCCTATCTCAACGACAACTTAGACACCTTTACAGATGTCCAACTGGTAGTAGATGGGGAAACTTCCAAGTACCAAGGTAGGCTGTACGCCACAACAATAGATAATCAGTATGTCTTTGAAGGAGCAGATGGCATCCCTCTTTTCTATCACACTGTGGTAGATGAAAACGGAACCTACTCCTCCGTTACAGGTGGTGAAAAGATATCAGACGGACACACAAGCATCTCCAACACAGATGACGGAGTTTCCATTGCGCTGGAAGGCACTATTTATGCTGCTCCCACTAAGGATATTGTAACATACTATATTAACCCCGTATACCAATCGGTAGACGGCCGCATATACGTTGTAAGTGGCAGTGGAATCTCATTTGATAACGATGGAGCCGAAGGGGGCGCCTTCTCCCAAACATTGGATTCAACAACAACAGTTACAGAAAACGGCGTTACAGAAACCTACAGTATCTCTGTAAAGATATCAATCAGCTCAAAATACTCTCCTGTTAATCACTCCATATTGCAATTTAACTCAGAAGGAATTATAATCTCCAATGAAACCTATCTCCCCGGCAAACTCCCTCAAGAAATTTCCCCAGATAGCAACTGCTCCTACATCATCCTTGAAAGCAAGACTAAGGAAAACACAACCCGTACCCTCTATCAAAAAGATGACACCACCTTAGAGAGCTTTTACCTGGGAGATGACTCAATTCTCGTAATACAGTTCACCACTCTGGAGTGGGTAGAATAAAAAATACAAACAGGAGAAAGATATGAATTTTCCCAAGATACTTTTTATAGTTCTGGGGTGCCTTGGGCTTGCCCTTGGTGCCATTGGAACTGTAATACCCCTAATTCCGGCTTTTCCGGGCCTGTTACTTGCAACAGTAAGCTTTGCAAAAAGCTCACCACGTCTGCACGCCTGGTTCATTGGGACCAAACTATACAAAAACAACCTGGACAGCCTTGTCAAAGGTGAAGGTATGACACTACGCGCTAAAATACGCATCATGATCACAGTAACGCTGACTATGTCCATTGGCTTTATAATGATGAGAAAAATGCCGGTAGGGCAGATAATCCTGGCATGTGTTTGGATCTTACACCTCCTCTACTTCACTTTTGGAGTCACCCTAATTACTCCCACCCATGATGAGTAAATGTTATATTAAGCTACAATGTTTGAGCCATATGTAATTAAATTACAAAAGAACGGTAGATTCAAATAGCTCCGTGCCTTTTCATTTGGCTTTGAAATTACCACCACATTCTCTGCCTTCGTAAAATCATCCGGTAGTATTGCCGAACTCTCCTCACGTACAATCAAAAGTTATTCTGAAAGCTACACGCGTCTGATAACGCCATCTCAGCGTCATTAATTTTGCAGTAATATGACCTCAATGGTACTAGATTCTCTTACAGGGGCATTTGATGCTGCAAATCTGCGGACTGAGCTAATCATCAGGTGAGCCAAGCTCTTGAGCTCTTCCGTAGTTTTTGCGTCCAACATACTCGAACTATTATAATCTTATGAGTGTAACAGCTCTACAGCTACTTTCCCGGTTATATGCTCAACATCAATTGCTATGATGTGTGATGTCTTACAGCCCTGAATTTTGCTCGTTTTTTCTTCTTTGCTTCTATCACCTGAGTACTTCTCAACCAATGCTTCAAAGGCTTTAAACCATTCATCTCCATCGACTATCCGTGCCTTCCCAAATGCAATAACACTACGGAAATACGAAGTATATTCCTCACTAACAATATTATCTTCATCAACTACTGCAAATGAGACTTTGGGATTCTTCAAAATTGCATCAATCTTATGGCCAGTTTTTGCAGAATGGAAGTAAATCTTATTATCATAGTAAACGTAGCTTAACGGTGCACCATAAGGATAGCCATCATCTCCTATGCATGATAACACTCCGTTTGTGCACCTCTCCATTACAGCATCAGTTTCCTTCGTGGACATAAGTTGCTTGTTTCTTCTCATTTCTCTAAACATTATTTCGCGCTCCTTAATTGGGCATCTTAGCTGTGCTTAAGTAACCAGTAGCTCGGGTACAAAGCAGTATGCTATCCCCCAAACTCGCTTTCGAGTATACTCATATAAATTTTGTCAACATAGTTTCCGTCTGTAAAGAAAACCTCCGGCAATCTCCCGACTTCACGGAATCCA
>CAZIVK010000011.1:9389-13322 GCA_964542515.1 uncultured Oscillospiraceae bacterium
ATAGTTTCCGTCTGTAAAGAAAACCTCCGGCAATCTCCCGACTTCACGGAATCCAACCTTTTCGTAGCATTTTATACCGGCGGCATTATCCGCATGTACAGTGAGATTGATGCTGTGCAGGTTCATTGTCTTAAATCCATAATCAAGGATCAACCTAATCGCCTCTGCACCATAACCTTTACCTCTGTTATCCTCGCCGCCAATAAAAATGCCGATATAGGCGTTACGATTCAAATGGTCTATGTTGTGAAGACTTATACTTCCGATCAACACATCATCTCCGAAAAGTACAATTGCAAAACGATGCATATTTTTAGGCGGTTCATAAAGCCAGTTTAGATCGCTTTTCGACGAAACCATCAAAGGGTATTGACCGAAATTTACCGCGAGCTCTCTATCCTCGTTCATCCATTGCAAATATATATCAACTTCATCGGGGTTTATAGGAGAAAGATATAGACGCTTACCGATAATCTTCTTGTAATACTTCATAACCCAGCTCCACCATATCCATAACCCCAAGACTGTATAAGCCAAGGGGAATCACTATCTTCTCTTATTAGCGTAAATACCCATTCTGCGCTTTGCACTGGTGGTGATTTTGGATTTCTATAATCTGTTGTAAAATCAACATACACAAAGGCTATGTTTCCGTCATCTATTTTCTCTGTTTCTTCGGAATTCTCGATTGCTATATTAATCGCATCCAAGTGATTTCTTCTCTCTTCATGCCCCTCCTCATACTCATATATTTCATTTATCTTAAAAAGTATAAGGCCTGAATTGAGATCAAACTTCTCCGAGAAACCTTGTTTTTTATCTTCAGTCATAGTACTTAACCAAGAATCCCAATTACCATTCTTAAAAGCATCAAAGTAGAGTTTGACAACACCCACCGGTTCAAGATCACTGGGGATTTCGACATTATGACAGGATAATAAAAGAGAAAGCAAACCAATTATGATTGTTACATAAATGAGCTTCTTGTAGCTTCTCTGCATCTAACACACCTTCCTTGTCCGTAGATATATTACTTTATTTTTAATTGTACTAATTGAATGCCGTTATGTCAATAATTTATGCCAATATCAGAGCAGAGCACATGTGCCATTTAATTGTCAAAAAGCGCCTTGATTTCACTTAGTAATCTATGCAACCCACCGCAATTATTCCCACTCAATTGTAGCTGGTGGCTTTGAAGTGATGTCGTAGACAATGCGGTTGATGTGCTTTACCTCGTTTGTTATGCGGCTGGAGGCTTTGGTTAGAGTTTCGTAGGGAATTCGGGCCCAGTTGGCGGTCATGAAGTCGGTGGTGGTTACCGCGCGGAGGGCGAGGGTGTAGTCGTAGGTACGGGCGTCACCTTTTACCCCAACTGATCTCATATCGGTCAGTACTGCAAAGTATTGGCTTATTTCCGGTGCAAGTCCGGCAGATTCCAGTTCGTTACGGAAGATATAGTCTGCATCTCTTAGGATATCAAGTTTCTCACGGGTTATTTCCCCTATTACGCGTACAGCAAGACCAGGGCCGGGGAATGGCTGGCGGCTTACAAGAGTGTCTGCTAGTCCGAGTTCACGGCCTAAATCTCTTACTTCATCCTTAAAAAGGAGCTTAAGAGGCTCAATTATCTCTTTGAAGTCCACGTAGTCTGGAAGTCCTCCAACATTGTGGTGGCTCTTTATTACAGCGGCGTCTCCAAGGCCCGACTCTATAATATCAGGATAAATTGTTCCCTGTACAAGGTAGTCTACTGTGCCTATTTTTTTACCCTCTTCTTCAAAGACACGTATAAACTCTTCTCCAATGATTTTGCGTTTGGTTTCAGGATCCGTTACACCAGCTAATCTTGTGAGAAAGCGCCCCTCTGCATCTACTCTAACAAAGTTGATATCCCCTCCGCCAAAGAATTCTTCGATCTCATTGCCCTCATTCTTCCTCATAAGCCCGTGATCTACAAATATGCAGGTCAGTTGGCGCCCTATAGCTTTTTTCATGAGTTGGGCGCAAACAGAGCTGTCTACTCCGCCGGAAAGAGCTAGTAGTGCCTTACCGCTACCAACTTTTGCGCGTATTTCATTTATGGTCTCCTCGGCGTAGTGGTGCATGCTCCAGTCACCGGTAGCTTTACAAATTCCATATGCAAAGTTGCGTAACATTTCTGTACCGTGTTCTGCTTGGTCAACCTCTGGATGGAACTGAACACCATATAGTCTCTTTTCTGTGTTCTCTATAGCTGCATTGTTGCAGTAATCAGTACTTGCTACAGTTACAAATCCTTCAGGGAGGCGGGTTATGTGGTCCCTGTGACTCATCCACACCGTTCCGGCATCTTTTATTCCTGTAAACAACTCTGATGATGTATCCATTTTTAGCATTGTGCTACCGAACTCATCCTTTTCAGCAGATTCAACCTCTCCACCTAGGACCTGGGACATAACCTGAACCCCATAACATATTCCAAGCACGGGTATTCCGAGTTCAAAAATGGCTGGATCAGGCTTTGGAGCGTCATGGGAATAAGCACTGTTTGGACCACCAGTAAGTATAATGCCTACCGGTGATAGTTCTTTTATTTCAGCAGCGGTCATTTTGTATGGGTGTACTTCACAGTAAATATTAAGTTCACGGATTCTCCGCGCAATAAGCTGGTTGTATTGTCCACCAAAATCCAATATAAGCATAAGTTGCTTTGTCATATTATTCTCCATTTTCCGCGTTACGCGGTCTCCGCTTTGTAGGCAAACGGAAGCCAAATAAATAAAACAGTAGATAGATGTCGGTAAATATAGTATTACAGCAGTAAAGAGATGTCAATAGTGACATAATGCAACAGATTAATAAAAGAGCCACATTTCTGCAGCTCTTTTTATATATGGCTTTATACCAATTATCTCTTTGAGAACTGTGGTGCACGGCGTGCGCCTCTGAGTCCATATTTCTTACGCTCTTTCATTCTTGGATCACGGGTCAGGAACCCGGCTTTCTTGAGTGCAGGGCGGAAGTTCTCATCAAGTTTTAGGAGTCCGCGGGCAATTCCGTGTCTGATTGCACCGGCTTGTCCTGTTACGCCACCACCTGTAACTGTTGCAATTATGTCAACTTTTCCAAGTGTGTCTGTGGTGACAAGGGGCTGACGTACAATGAGCTTCAATGTGTCAAGACCAAAGTAGTTGTCAATTTCACGGTTGTTAATGGTTATGTTACCACTGCCGTTTGGATATATGTGCACGCGGGCCACGGAAGACTTTCTGCGGCCTGTGCCATAAAAATATAGTTTTTTAGGTGTATACATCTCTCGTTACCTCCTTAGTCCTGAGCCCAGAGTATGGGCTTCTGTGCGGCTTGTTGGTGCTCATCACTTTTATAGATGCGCACGCGCCTTAGTGCGAGGCGTCCGAGGGTGTTACTCGGCAGCATACCTTTAACTGCGAGCTCCATTGCGAAGTCGGAGCGGTTTTCCATAAGAGTGCGATATTTGACCTCTTTTAGGCCACCTACCCAACCTGTGTGACGGTAGTAGGTCTTCTGGTCCAGTTTGTTTCCTGTGAGAACCGCTTTATCAGAATTGATGATAATTACGAAATCTCCACAATCAACATGGGGTGTGAAATCTGGTCTGTGTTTTCCTCTGAGAATATGTGCGGCAAGTGCAGCAGTCCTTCCGAGGGGTTTGTTGGCGGCGTCTAGGATATACCATTTACGTTCCATGGTTTCCTTCTTCGCCATAAAGGTGGACATAGGATTTTCCTCCATTCAAAATAGGTAAATTGTCACGTTACCCAGGAGGTAATGTGTTGTTACCGTGGGGTAATATGAATTATTAATAACGATTCTTTACTTGAAAACATCATATCATAAAGAACACGCTTAACATTTATACCACACCTTGCCCACGTTGTCAACAGTATTTTTAAACAATTTTAATTTACG
>CAZIVK010000012.1:0-13162 GCA_964542515.1 uncultured Oscillospiraceae bacterium
AACAATGAAATCATTACTTTGCCTATTGTGCTTTTCATCTTTTCCCTCCTAAATGTGAGGCGGCCGGGGAAGCCGCCTCACATTTTTTGTTACCATTTATTATAATGTACTTTACTTTCATCGTAGCGGTCAGGCCTTGGCCTTGCTTCATCCGGTACACCAACTGCTATCAAGTTAAAAGGCACTATGTTTTCAGGTAGCTTAAATATGGCAGCTATTGGGTCCATACGCTCCGGACGGGGCGCTACACCCATCCAACAGGTGCCGAGCCCCATATCATCCGCTGCAAGAAGCAGGTTCTGAGTAGCTGCTGCACAGTCCTGTTGGTAGTAACCCAGGTCATCCTTATTGGCACACACCACTATACAGAGGGGTGCCATTTCGAGCATCTTAGAATAGGGGTGGTCTGCACGGATTTTGTCTATCACTTCCCTGTCATTACACACAATAAAGTGCCAGGGTTGCCTGTTTACTGCGGAAGGTGCCATCATAGCTGCGGTTAGAAGGTCCTTCACCTGTTCATCAGTGACAGGATCAGTTTTGTATTTCCTTATGGATCTTCTATTAAATATCGATTCAATCATAATCTGCACTCCTCAATACTTTTTATACATATAGAATAACATTGAGGTTAGCGCATGTCAAGAATATGTACAAAAGGGATGTTCTGCTTAGGTGTAGAACATCCCTTTTCAATATTTTACCCTTATCGGGGCATCATATCGGCGGCGGCCTCCCCTATGGACCTTATTGCTTTAGCGGGTTTCGATTTCATAAACCTCTTGCGTGTGCGTGGACTTATCATCATCCCTGCAGTTGCGCCGGCAATAACACCAATCCCCACGCCTTTCATAAACGAGCCAAACCTCATTGTAAAAACCTCCTTGCAGTGTATTTTTCAAACTTTATCACATCAGTATTATTCCCATAAAACCGCAAAAATTACAGACAGGTTTTGCCTATGATAGCTCTAGGTGATACTCGTAAACTGTTGAGCAACTAAATAAAATGTGATATAATAATTGATATATTATGTTTCTTGTGGAGGTTATTATGGCAAATGTTTACAACTGTATGGTCCTTGCCTCTGTGAGGCTTTCTAAATACAGCTATGATGTCCGTATCCTTGCTCCGGAAATCCGTTCGGAGTCAAAGCCGGGGCAGTTTATCCGCGTATTGCGCGAGGACTCGCTAACCTGGATTCCCGTCAGCATATGTAACGCAGACGGTGACGTCATACGCCTAATTATAGACACACGTGTTCCGGAATCCGCATGGATTGCAGAATCAAAAATGGGTGATATCTTAAACATTCTAGGTCCCTATGGCCCCGGCTTCAACATACCAAAAGGAAAAAACCTACTTGTGGGCTCTGAGCACGGCATTGACCCTCTTATTTTTGCCGCTAGGCGTTCCGAAAACGTCCACGTACTCCTCAGTTTTCCCACATCATCGGAAATCATTCTGGTGACAGACTTTGCAGATTATTCTGAAACCGTGCAAATAACAACTGATGACGGTTCTGTTGGACACCCCGGTGGTGTAATAACTGCCCTGGAGGAAAAGCTAAAGCGCACCTCCCCTCAGTTTGACAATATCTTTGCATGTGGACCCGCCAACATGTTGGAAGAGGTCTCCGCTATCTCTAAAAAACACGGTATCCCTTTCACGGGGTGTACCTTCCCGGAGGTGATATAATGCCTAGAATATATATAGTCCGCCACGCTGAGGCTGAGGGAAACCTTTTCCGCAGAGCGCACGGCATCTATGACGGCAAAATAACCCCCAATGGCAAGCTCCAAATAGAACAACTTGAAATGCGCATCAAAATAGAGCTTGAGCGTGGCCACACCATTGACGCCATATATTCCAGTGACCTCACACGTACCATGGACACTGCCGGAGCGGTTTCACGTGCAACAGGACTTCAGGTAACCCCTCACCAAGGTCTCCGTGAAGTTGGTCTCGGTGTCTGGGAGGACATGCCCTGGGCCCTCTGCAGCAGGCTTTATCCAAACCACACCAAACAGTTCATGTCTAACCCGGACTGGCGTGTTGAGGGCAGTGAGTCCCCCACAGACGTTTATAACAGGACCAGCAAAGCTTTCAATGAAATACTGTCCATAAACGCCGGAAAGTCGGTGTGCTTTGTGTCCCACTCTGTGGCTATACGCGCCATCCTCTGCAACATATATAACAGGCCCGTATCGGACTTTGCAGAAATGCCCTCGGTTGACAATGCATCTCTCACTATCTTCGATTACGACGGGAGCACATTCACACCGGTCACAATAAATGACTCTGCGCACAATGCGGGGCTCCCACTACTTAAAGGTGACATCCCTGACGGAGGTCCATGGCCCAAGCTACCTAACCTCTGGTTTAGGTCAGCTGAGCTGAAATCAGACACACCACTTATCCTCAATTTTTGGCGGGACTCCTGGATTGCAGTCCACCACAACCTGTCCGCCTTTCACGCTGACAGTGTGGTCCATGATACAAAGCGCATACTGCGGGCAAACAAGGACGCAATCTCATTTGCTATGTTTGGTGACAAACCTGTGGGAATCTTAGTTATGGACTCAACCGACCTGTCAGATGAGGACAGCGGACACATATCGCTCTTTGCCATGAGCCCTGAATTCCGTGGAAGGCGTTTTGCAGTACAGTTACTTGGGCAAGCTATAAGCTTCTACCGCTCCCTTGGACGCACAAAGCTTAAACTGCGTGTTTTCCCTCAAAACAGTTCTGCCATAAAATTCTACGAAAAGAATGAATTCAAAAACTACGGCTATGATATAGGCCACAACGCTAACCTCTTCATGATGAAGAGGCATATATAAACCAGATCGGAGCTAAACTTTGTTTAATCAAGAATTTATACCCATCTCCAAAGATGAAATGCTGGACAGAGGCTGGTACTACTATGACTTTCTCTTTGTAACAGGAGACGAATATATAGACCACCCCGCCTTTGGCGTAGCCATACTTTCCAGACTCCTGGAGGCAGATGGGTACCGCGTAGCAATACTAACCCAGCCTAAGCACAACACGCCAGAAGACTTTATTGCCATGGGTAAACCGCGCTACGGAGTTCTAATTACCGCTGGAAGCGTGGACTCCATGGTGTCCAACTACTCCGCTGCAGGAAAACGGCGCCGCAGGGACGCCTTCTCACCCAGTAGAAAAGCCGGAACACGCCCGGACAGGGCCACCATAGTATATTCGCGCCTTGCAAAGGAGGCTTTTCCGGATACTCCGGTTATCATTGGCGGACTTGAGGCTTCTTTACGCCGTTTTGCCCACTACGACTACTGGTCAGACAAAGTCATGCCCTCCATTCTTTTGGACTCGGGCGCTGACATAGTGTCCTTTGGTATGGGTGAACGCTCCCTGAGTGAAATTGCCGCAGCGCTTAAAAAGGGTACACCTACCAATCAAATCAACAATATCCGCGGCACCTGCTATTTTTCAGAAGACTTGACAAAGGTTCAGCATGAATATGTAACATGCCCTGCATATGAGGACGTAAAAACCGACCCTGTTGCAGAAGCTAATGCAACCCGTATACAGTATCAGGAACAGGACCACATCAGGGGCCGGGCAATTGTACAAAAGCACGGCGAACGCTATTTGGTACAGAATCCCCCATCATTACCTCTAGATACTGCCGAGTTTGACCGTATATATGAGCTCCCCTACCGCAAGGAGCCACACCCCAAGTACCCGGCCGGTGATATCTCAGGTATTGATGAGGTTCGTTTTTCACTAGTCCACAACAGAGGCTGTTTTGGTGGCTGTAACTTCTGCTCTCTCGCTTTCCATCAGGGACGCTACGTCTCTGTTCGTAGCCATGAATCCATTCTCCGCGAGGCAGAGGCACTCACAAAACATCCCGCATTCAAAGGCTACATCCACGATGTAGGCGGCCCTACCGCCAACTTCAGACAACCCTCATGTGAGCAACAAAAGAAAAATGGGTTGTGCAAAAACAGGCGCTGTCTTGCACCAACCGCATGTAAACAATTAAACGCTGACCACAGAGACTACCTCAAACTCCTTCGTAAGTTGAGAGAAATTCCAGGAGTCAAAAAAGTCTTTATCCGCTCAGGCATTAGGTACGACTACCTCCTTGAGGATAAAAACAGTGAGTTTTTTAATGAGCTGGTCAAGTACCACATAAGCGGGCAACTAAAAGTAGCTCCAGAACACTGCTCAGACACCGTTCTGGACTACATGGGAAAACCCCACTTTGATGTATATCTAAAATTTAAGGAAAAGTTTGACAGTCGCAACAGTCATCTAAATCTTAAACAGTTTCTTGTACCATACCTAATCTCCTCCCACCCGGGCTGCACCCTGGTTGATGCTATAAAGCTTGCCGAATACCTCAATTCAAAGGGACGCCAACCTGAGCAAGTGCAGGACTTCTACCCTACGCCAGGAACCATTTCTACCTGCATGTACCACACAGGAATTGATCCCATTACAATGAAACCTGTATATGTCCCCAAGACTCAAAATGAAAAGGCCATGCAGCGCGCCCTTCTACAATGGAAAAATCCCAAAAACCGTGCTCTTGTTTTAGCCGCTCTTAAGAAAGCAGGCCGCACGGATTTGATAGGATACTCAAAGCGTTGCCTAATTCCTCCTCCTTCAAAAAATCATAAATGACACATATTGCAATATTGATGTTTAAAACTAAAAAGATGTGAAATACTATCTTTGTGTGAAATCAGTATGTGTCTATAAATGTCTCGTACGTACGGGACCAATCAGGAGGAGACCAGTATGAAAAAGAAACTAGCAGTTTTCATTTTAGCCATTACAGTTCTTACAGTGTTTGCAGGCTGCACATTGCCGGGAACAAATCCCTCTGGGTCACCATCAATGGTGCCGTCAATTATTCCATCGATAATACCATCCACTGTACCGTCTGATGACAATACCGATGACACCTCAGTGATGCCGTCGGTATCCCCGTCCGCATCGCCGGAAACGTCACCGGAAACATCACCCGGAGCAAGTGCATAAAGCAACGTGGCAGGCCTCCATGCCTGCCTTACATATATCAAGAGTAAAGAATAAAGGGTTTGGTGTTGACTTCAATTATTTGGAATAGTATAATAGTTGTATCAAACCATGAAAGGAGTCATAAAATGCCGGAACTCAAAGGTAGCCAAACAGAGAAGAATCTACAGGAAGCTTTTGCAGGAGAATCAATGGCTCGTAACAAGTACACATACTACTCCAGTGCTGCAAAAAAAGAAGGTTATGAGCAGGTTAGTGGAATTTTTCTAGAGACTGCTAACAATGAAAAAGAACATGCAAAAATTTGGTTTAAACAACTAGGTGGTATTTCTGACACAGCCGCAAACCTAAAGGACGCTGCAGCCGGTGAACACTACGAGTGGACAACCATGTACAAGAATTTTGCAGAAACTGCCAGGGAAGAGGGCTTTAAGGACATCGCTCTTCTGTTTGAAAAGGTTGCTGTTATAGAAAACCATCATGAGGATCGTTATCTGAAACTGCTTTCAAACCTTGAAAACGAAATTGTCTTCAAACGTGACGAAAAGGTACTTTGGATCTGCCGCAACTGCGGACATGTCTATGAAGGTACAGCCGCTCCCGCCATGTGCCCTGTATGCGCACATCCACGTGCACATTTTGAAATTCTCAGCACCAACTACTAAGTTTCTATAAAATGATAAAACGGGCTTATGCGCATTTGCACATAAGCCCACATTTTTTAGATTGTCCACTCGCTGTGTATTATGGCTACTACTTTATACTGTCCGTTGTAGTCTTCAAAAACAAACTTCAGACTTCTCCAGTCCATACCGGAGTTTTCTTCCGTTCCGGGGAGGTGCAGTTCTACAAATGCCGCTTCCGGGAACGCCTCTATGACATTTTCAAGGGAGTTACCAGCGCGCATAATAGTATTTATACCAATCATCTGTGCCTCAACAAATGAGGCGTCATATACAAAGCGGTCAAAATACTGTGCAGGAGTCATGCTTATTGGGGACCCCACTCCGTCCAGCGTACCCCAGACATACGTGTTAGTATTGTTTTGAAAACCACGCACCTCTTCAGATGAAAAGCGCAAATCCGTTCCCATGTCCACCGTTGAGTAAGGGACAAAGTAAACACCTTTTTCAGGGTGTACGGCATCTGCCAACTGCTGATAGTCACGTGATTCCAGCAACTGAGCAATTCTTATGGCTTCACACACCAAAGACACATTTTTAGATTCAACGTCATCAAAGGTTGAGGCCGTTTCTGCAACGGGGTGTCCAAAGTTATATAGCATCTGGTTTAGGCCTGTAAAAGTAAGCAATGCTACCGTTAAAATGCTACCAGCTGCAAATATTGCTATTTTAGTCAGTGTATTCTTCATATTATATATGCTCCTGTTGAGCAAACCTCCTATATCAGTAGTATCCTATTTTAAAACATCTGAGCAGAGATTTCAACTTCATTTGGTTACAAAATAAGTAACAAAAAGTAACAAAATAAATAAGTGAGGGCAAATGTATGTCAAACAAACAGTATCACATAGCTTGTTCACCCGGGGACGTTGGAAAGTACTGTATCCTCCCAGGGGATCCAGCGCGCGTAGAGCTCATTGCAGCATTTTTGGATAATCCCGTTAAAGTAGCCCAAAACAGGGAGTACACCACATATACCGGGAGCCTGTTGGGGGAAAAGGTATCAGTCACATCAACAGGTATTGGGGGGCCCTCTACCGCTATAGCTGTGGAGGAACTTGTAGCAATAGGTGCAGATACCTTTGTGCGTGTGGGCACAGCCGGTGGAATTAACCCAAAGGTAAAGAGTGGAAGCCTTGTTGTGGCCTCCTCTGCCGTACGTCAGGAGGGCACCGGACTACACTACGCACCAATAGAGTACCCCGCGGCGGCTGACTTTTCCGTTACCCGCGCACTTGTTGACTCAGGAAACAAATTGGGCTTTGAAACTCACTGCGGTGTAGTTCAGTGTAAGGATTCCTTTTACGGCCAGCACTCTCCAAGCCGCATGCCCGTCAGCGCAGAGTTGCTCTACAAGTGGGAGGCATGGAAACGCCTAGGCGTGTTGTGCAGTGAAATGGAAGGAGCTACGCTGTTTTGCGTTGCTGCAGCCCTTGGTGTGCGCGCAGGAGTTGTCCTAAATATCATTTGGAACCAGGAGCGCAAGGCCGCAGGACATAATGAACCAGATCACCACGACACCTCCGGGGCAATCTCCTGTGCTATAGAAGCCATAAAACAGCTTATAAGTAACCCCACTTAATACAAGCGCTCAGTAGCAGGCGCTTATTTCCACAATCATCAAACCGCACCGATATAATATCACCTGTTTGGGATGTGACCGTCCCCTCCCCAAACAGGGTATGATTCACCCTTGAACCAGGTTCATAGTTGTGTTCAGCGGAATCTGCAACATTTGGGGCCCGCCTGAGCTGACTGTTTGTCCTACCCAATATGGCTCTAACAAACGGGGACATTGCAACGTCCTCACCAAACCTTTTATCGGACGTAATTATTTCCACTTCATTGCGCGCTCTAGTAATTCCAACGTAGAACAGGCGCACTTCTTCACTGTAGAGCTTTTCATCGTCCTCTCGGGAGTCGCTGGGTCTTCCCTCAATGGGGAGGATATCTTTTAGAATATCCATTAGTATTACTTTATCAAACTCCAGGCCCTTGCTGGAGTGAATTGTGGAGAGGGTTACCGCTCCACTTTTTTCTTTTGCTCTTTTACTTTTTAGCTTCCTGAGGCCCTCCATCCTGGAGATGTATTCATCAACACTTTTATACTCCATGGCCACAGCGTAAAGGGTGGATACCTTTTGCCTTAAAGTCTGCAATGCGTATCCCCTGTCATCACTCAGCTGACGCATCCAAGCGTTGTAAAAAAGCCTTAGTATTGTGTCAATAGCCTCTACTGGTGTGCGTTTTCCGGCACGGCTTAGTGCATCAGCTATGTCAAATACCTTGCCCCGCAGATCATCTGAACTTGTATTATTAGCAAGGAGTGTAAAGACATCCGCTTCAGGGCGTTTGCTGTGTTGAAACATGATGTGGAGGTAGTTTGCTTTCCTTGTGTATAGGCCCAGCTTGTAGTAAAGCTCACCGTAAGAGACAATATCCCGTGGGTTCAAAGCGAGCTTTAGCGCACTCATAATGTCCTTGACAACAAAACTATCAAAAAATGAGAGGTTGGCGTCCCATACATATGGGATTCCCTCAGTCTCTAGAAGATCAACCAAGGGTATGACGGACTCATTGTTTCTGTAAAGTACAGCCACTTCCTTGTCCTTGTCTTTGTCTTTTATCTCACTGAGTATATGCCTGTACTGATGTTTGAGATCCTTTAGCTTAGTTTGGTAGATTTTACCCCCAGACCTTTCAGCCACCATGCTCTTGTCATGTCTGTTGCGGTTTCTTTTTATGAACCTGTCAGCCGCTGCTGTTATACTTTCTGCACAGCGGTAATTTCTTTCAATTAGCAAAATTTCAGCACCTTGGTAGGTCTTGCTAAACTGAGTCAAAGCCTCCGGGTATGCCGCGCGGAATCCGTATATGCTCTGGTCTTCATCTCCCACCATGAAGATATTAAGACTAGAACCTACCATCTTCTCAATCAACTTATGCTGTATATACGATGTGTCCTGGGCCTCATCCACATTAATGTATTTGTAGCGTCTATGAAAACTCCTGAGAAGCTCAGGATATTCTTCTATCAGTTCATAGGCATATGTAAGCTGGTCGTCAAAATCCATGAGATGGTTGTCCGTTTTAAACTGCTCATAGCTGTCATAAAACTCATGAAAATTCAAGTCTGGAAACTGAATACCTTCAATTTGAACACTGGTATACATCATGTTTTTACAAAAGCCAATGGCCTGCTGTAACTCAGTTGTCTCAGATTCAGATGGGTACCTTCCAACAATATCAAAAAAAACACGGCGCACTATCCTGCCTGAGTTTGGCTCAAGCTTAGGTATAGAAACACCGTATTCTTTGTGTGCTTTTCTTATTATACTAAGGCAAAAACTATTTATGGTCCCAAATACAGGACTCAGCTGAATGCTCTGTCCAAATTTTCTTGCAAACCGCGCGCCCATTTCTACAGCGGCTGCCTTAGAAAACGTTAGTGTTAATATACCTGAAGGCCTGATACCACAGCAGTGGATCATGTACCCAACTCTTGCAACAATAACAGTAGTTTTACCGCTACCCGGTACAGCCAAGAGTAGTGCAGGGCCTTCTGTCTTCAGTACAGCTTTTTCCTGCTGGTCATTGAGGCGTACATCAAACTGTTCTTTAAACTGCTCAAAATTCATACTATATTTCCCGGCGGCCTTCCAGAGCACGACCCAAGGTGACCTCATCCGCAAACTCCAGATGGCTACCCATAGGAATACCATAGGCCAAACGGGTAACAAGCACATCAAAGGGTCGCAGTAACCTTGAGATGTACATGGCGGTGGCCTCCCCTTCAGTGTCAGGGTTTGTGGCCATTATAAGCTCTTTTACCTCACCGGAGTTGACACGGGTGAGAAGCTCCTTTATACGGACATCATCCGGCCCCACGTGATTCATAGGGGATATAACCCCATGGAGCACATGGTAGGTACCCTTATATTCACTTGTCCTTTCAATGGCAACAACGTCCTTAGGGTCTGAGACAACACAGATTGTGGACTGATCCCTATTCGGCGCCTTACAGATTGGACAAACTTCCTCAACAGTTAGGTTTTGGCACTTGCTGCAAAACTTGACGTCAGCCTTAGCACCTACAAGTGCGGCCGCAAAAGAGGATGCCTCCTCCTCACTGCCGGAGAGAATGTAGAATGCGAGCCGCTGGGCAGTCTTTCTACCAATACCGGGAAGACGGGCAAAGTGGTCTATTAGGTTTTCTACAGGAGCAGGGAAAAACTGCATTAGAACAGCCCCGGAATAGACATTCCGCCTGTGATTTTACCCATTTCAGTTTCCATTTCCGTGTCCGCCTGACGCATAGCTTCATTAACTGCAGCTACAACCATATCCTGGAGCATCTCAACGTCATCAGGATCCACGGCCTCAGGTTTAATGACAACAGAACGCAGTTCCTTTTTACCGGTGACAGTGGCTGAAACTATGCCTCCACCAACAGTAGAGGTGTATTCACGCTCCTCCATCTCCTGATTTAGACGTACCATGTCCTCCTGCATTTTTTGCGCTTGCTTCATCATATTCATTCCGCCGCCACCACTTGGCATATTTGGAAATTTTCTAGCCATAATTATCTCCTCACTCGATGATTAAATTGTTAAATTTCTTTCCGCGTTCTATCAAAAGGTCCAGTTTATCATTTTCAGATGATATAGGGTTTCCTAAGTTATATTTTTCCGCTGTGATAACCTCTGCGTGGATTTCCTTGCCTAAAATACGTCCCGCTTCTCTATTCACAAGGCCAATAATGTCCTGTTTGTTCAGAAGGCTGTAGGCAAAGTCACTTGTAACAACTATATTTAGCTTAGAACCATCCAAAACAGGAGTATTAAGCGTAGTTAGATGATTATAGTGGGAGATCCCCATATTTGGCTTAATGCTTTTTAGAACCTCAGGCCAAAAACCGTCCTCCGACACTTTGGTAGTCCCCACATTTTCTACGGGCTTTGCAGCTTCTACAGAACGTATAGTATCTACAGGCCTCACAGTTTCTTCTTTAGGCGCTCGCGCCACTGGCTGGATAACAGCACCGCTTTCTAGCCGTTCCACTCTTGCAACCAGGCCGTCAATGCCTTCAGACAGGGTGACGTCACATATCCGGATAATGCAGAGCTCTACATCAACCCTGTGGTTTTGGCTGCGCTGCATGCTCTGTATGGTAGTTTTGATTGTGTCAACAGCGGCTATTAGGCGTGAGTTTGGCATGACAACCTTCTTTAGGTCATCAATTTCACGGCCACCGGTGATAAGGGATGCGCTACCAGTAACCTTATAAACAAGTAGGTCCCTAAAAAACGACATTAGCTCACCCAGTAGAGATGCGGGGTCTTTGCCGTCCCTAATCAGGGTGTCAATCTTTTCAATGGCACCTGAGGTGTTGTGCCGTGCTATTGCTTCAGCAAGTTCAACCGTTTCAATGTCCCCGGCCAAACCTAGGACGTTTAGCACATGTGCGGTATCTATAGAGCCTTTGGCGGAGCCGGCACACTGGTCCAACATAGAGATTGCGTCACGCATTCCCCCGTCAGCCATACGGGCAATTAGGTTTGCGGCATCCACTTCAAGAGGAATTTCCTCTGCAGCAGCAATTTCACGGATCTGCACGGATATATCATCAGCACTTAGACGCTTAAATGCAAAGCTCTGGCAGCGGGAAAGGATTGTGGGAAGTACCTTGTGATGTTCCGTAGTGGCCAGGATAAACAGAACATGTTCCGGTGGTTCCTCAAGGATTTTAAGTAGGGCGTTACTGGACGATGCCGAGAGCATGTGGCATTCATCTATAATGTAGACGCGCTTGCGCACTTCAGTGGGTACATATGATATTTCATCCCTAATTGAACGGATGTTGTCAACGCCTGTGTAGGTTGCAGCATCAATTTCACTGACATCCGGGACCGATTCGTTGTTTATCCCAATGCAGGATGAGCACTTGTTACAAGGTTCCCCCTGTTGAGGGTTTTCACAGTTAATAGCTTTTGCAAGCAGTTTTGCACATGTTGTTTTACCTGTTCCCCGCGTACCTGTGAAAAGGTAAGCATGGGACAGGCGGTTATTTTCTATCTGCTTTTTTAAAGTATCCGTTATGTGGCGCTGTCCAACTACGTCAGAAAAAAGCATTGGGCGCCACTTTCTGTAGAGAGCCTGATACATAAAACCCTCCATTCCTTAATTATATTAACATACCATATCGCAAGACCGCACACCTACCTTTGTGTATGTGTACCACCCGTTACCCATGCAGCCAGCTCAGACACGGTTGCCCCGCGGCACACCCAAAGTTCTGCTTAATGCTGCTCGGTTCCCCGCCTGACATATTTCACAGTTTCAGATTGCGCGGGACCGGATCCTCAACACCACTTACATGGGGCAGACGACGGTCCACATACCCGGGGGTAGGAAATCACCCCTGCTATAGCGGATTTCAGGTACAGGGCGCCGCTAACTCCCCAGCCAGTGCGGTCTTGCCATATGGTATATCCAATGCATGACTTATTTATTATACCATGCCTTCCCCTCATTATCAATCTTTTTAAGATTTTTATCCTTTGTTTAGAAATACGTTATATATGTGAAATATAATAGAAAGTATCAAATGCTAGGGGGAAAATAATGTTACAGGACTTCAGAAGAAAAAGATACTCTTCAAACATATATATACTGCTCTATCTCTTAACCAACCTGTGGTCTCACCTACTGGAGAGATACATAATCATCCCACAAAACACCATGTACCACCCTATTGATGACCTTATCCCCTTTGCTCCGGTGTTCATCATCCCCTATTACATCTGGTACTTTTATCTTGCAATTCCCCTCATCTACTTCTACTTCAAGTCCCCCAAGGACTTCAATAAGCTCATGATATTTACCGTAATTTCTATGGCGGTAGCATGCTTTGTATACTCCGTCTACCCCAATGGACAGCTTTTGCGCCCAAACATTACCAGTACCGATCCCCTCTCAAAGTGGGTCGCCTTCACCTACCTCAAAGACACCCCAAACAACTCAGCGCCAAGTATACATGTACTCTTCTCAATAGGAACCCATGTTGCCATAGCCAATTACCCACCCTTCAAGCGATACTCAATCATTAAAAGAATCTCCACAATCCTCATGATGCTTATTTGCATGTCCACAGTTTTTGTCAAACAACACTCCATAATAGACTCTGCAGTGGCCGTACCACTAGGTTATTTCCTTTACCGCTTAATCTACCGCCGCAAATCCACGGAAAAATCATTTGCCACACAGTTTTAAGTTGACATCCGCCAAGATTTATGCTAAGATTCATCTTGTTCCTGCGGATGTGATGGAATTGGTAGACATGCAAGATTTAGGTTCTTGTGTCGAGAGACGTGTGGGTTCGAGTCCCTTCATCCGCACCATAGCGAGTGTTCTTACAGCATTTGAGATGCTGAGTGAGGACACTCGCT
>CAZIVK010000013.1:0-12960 GCA_964542515.1 uncultured Oscillospiraceae bacterium
TTATTATATTTACAGTGCACTCAACCTCAATCGATACTTCTTGATATATCTCACCCCACCTGCCAGATATCCTCTTCCAGTCTTTATTGTTGTGCTTACTGATATAATTTCCAATTCCGTACAGATCCGCATTAAAAGCAGCTTGGGTGTCGGTGATGTTCTTATATACCCTGTCGCATAGCGCCTTCTCAGCTGCAGCCTTTATTTTAGCCAACTCCTTTTTGTTAATAAGGTCTGCGTTTTGATGGAGCTCGCCTACAAAGACATCGGTCTCAATAGTGTATTTCATTGTCACCTCATCGCCATCAATTGTAGCTTTGCGCTTGGTCTTGCTTTTGGAAATCTCTAAAGACACGTTATTACTCCGCACGACACTCTCTAAGCCCTCAGCAGGCACAGTAATTGGTAATATTCCACCCCCCACTCCGTCCAAAGCAAACAGAAAGTACTTTGTGTCCTCAGCAGGCATATGTCCTATAGCGCGGTCACCGTAAAAATGAGTAAGTCCACCAACTTTCACAGCATCTTTGCCATTATTATCAACTGTACAGACACTTGCCACCGACGCAGAAAAACCCTCTCCACCCAAGGTTGCGTAAACTTCATACAACTCAGTATGAGCGGTGGAAAGCGTCAACTCATAGTCCTCATCAATGATCTCACGTATTTCAGCGGACACAATTGTATTCTCACTTAGCTTCTTTGACAAAACCTCTTTAGCCGTGTCCATTTGCGATATAGCTAAAACTAGAGTAGCTCTGCACTCAGCATCCCTCATAATCCAGTCCAGCACAGGGTATATCCCAATTTTTTCAGCATACTCATAGTCCAGCACAATTGCGTGAGTTGCCGAAAAATATAGTTTATCAGCCAACATCCTTTTTGCATTCCTTACAGACTCAAATATTGTTTGCCCCTCAGACGATATAAGGATTGTCTTTGCGCCCTCATCGCTTTTGGCGTTAAGGTCAATAATCTCAAAGGTCAGCTCATATAGGTCCTTTTCAAAGTCGTAATCCACGGCAATTCCAGCCACAATTCCTATCTGATCCAACCCTTTGTAATCCCAGCAACCGGAGAGCACAAGAACTAGTAGCAATATTAATGATCCTACCCTAAGAATCCTTGCCATTCAATTGATCCCCCTTACTTTTTGAACGCGTCTTGTTGTCCGAAAGTGTTGTAGGCCGCTCACGCATACTCTCCCAGGAGACCCTTACCGCCAAGTCCTTTATTTCCTGGAATTTATTTTCTCCGGTGAGGCTGACCTGGGGCACACCAAAGGATTGTAAAGAAATTATGTGTACAGCAAGTATTGATATACCAATGGCCATACCGAACACGCCCAACACACTCGTCCAAATTAACAAAAAAAGACGTGAATAAAGGACGGATACGGTCATTTTGGGGACTAGAAGACCTGTTATTCCAGTCACTCCCACAACAATTATCATGGGAGAAGCTACAAGGTTTGCCTGCACCGCAGCATCACCTATAACAAGAGCACCAACTATACTGAGAGCCTGGCCTATGGAGGATGGCATCCGTGTACCCGACTCTTTGATCAACTCAAAAACCGTGAGCATAACAAGCAGCTCCAAAATTGCGGGCAGAGGTGCCTTTCTACGCTCTGTAGTAATACTTATCAAAAGATTTGTGGGTATCATCTCCTGCTGAAATGCAACAGTAGCAATATACAGGCTGGGAACCAAGACGGTCATAAGCAGTCCAAATATCCTTAGCGCCCTTGTAAACGGAGTGTACAGGTAGTTGAGGTAGTAGTCCTCTGCACTTTGAAGGTTCTCAACAAACAAAAATGGAACAGTTAAAACCTTAGGTGTGCCATCCAGAAAAATGGCGACGCGCCCCTCGAGTATTTTCCCAACAATCACATCCGGTCTCTCTGTATTTCCGATAGATCTGAAAGGACTCCACTTCTGATCTTTCAGCATTTCCACCAGGTAATTTGTATCCAGCACACCATCGATATCTATCTTTTCTAACCTTCTGTAGAGCTCATCAATTACCTCCTGCTTAGCCACTCCTTCAATGTAGCAGATGCAGGCACTTGTATTTGTACGTTTACCAAACTTATGAAACCTCAGTTTTAAGTCGTTTGTCCTTAACTTTCTTCTCACGAGGGAGAGGTTAGTCATAAGCGACTCTGTAAACCCTTCCCGAGGACCCGCCAAAGATTTTTCCGTATCCGGTTCCGCTATAGCCCTCACCGTAAAGCTCTTTGTGTTCAAGATAGCAGCTTCAGCTACCCCGTCCACAAATAGAATTGTATCGCCATACGTCACGGCATCAACAATGTCCTTGACACTTGACGTCTTTTTCACCTCTCCTACTTGAATCACTTTGTTCAAAAGTGTATCAAGCATCCCCTTCCCTAGTGAAATTCCGCTAAAGGTCTCTAGAGGTTGAACAATACTCTCATTTATAGCAAAGGAGTCCACCAGTCCATCCACAAATGTTATGGCATATTTCGGAGCATTGTCCGTGATATTTTGGACATACCTAAGCTTGAATGTGTCGTCATCCTTAAACAGCTCATTCATAAGGTCAATATTTTCACTTAGAGATTTAGTAAGATTTAGTTTTTCAAGGGGCATAGTAAGATCTTGGGTGGCATCTCCCGTCTTATTTGGCCCTCTTCTTTTCATGAACATAGACAACCTCCGTCGTTTCTCTCCATTATTGTTGTTATTATCTGTAAAAATATACATAAAATAGTGGCTGCCCCACTTTGAACAGTAAGTTCTAAGTGAGACAGCCACATTATAAGAAAATGTCTATAGTTTAGCCTTCTACAAGGCGCTTTTCACCTGTGATTTTCTGAATATCTGCAATATCCTGTGTTACTTCAAGTACACCCAGGTATTCACCTTCATTGTCCCTTACGGCAAAGTAACGGATAAAAATATACTTGTCCTTCATTTTGATCCAGAAATCCTCGTGGTCTTTTTTTCCGGATTTTAGGTCAGCTACAATGTCCTCAACAACGTTTACACTTGCAGGTGGGTGGCAGTTTGAAACCTTACGTCCAATTATAGCGTTAGTTCTGGGGAACACCCTCTCAGCGGTTTCCGAGAAGTACCTGACGGTGTCATCCTTATCAACAAACGTGATATCCACAGGCAGAGTGTTCAGTACATTTTCAAGCTGCTTTACAGTGAACAGTCCGGTTGAGAGTTTAACCTGGCCGGGGTCAGCTTTCTTCAACGATATAGAGGGTGTGGCGGAGTAGTTGGCAGCTGGTTTCCACTCAGGCACATCAGATATCAGGCAATAGCCGAGCTCTGAGCTCTCCTTTGCAATGTTGGTCCATTCGTCCTGAGTGAATGTCTCAAGCACCATGGGCAGGAGGATGTTGTCCTCTTTGAAGATCATTTCAGTCAGTTTGCCTGTTGTTTCTTTTACCTTACTTCTTAGGTCCTCTGGGTCACCGGTGTAGTTTTCAGCTAAAACCTTAGCCTGCTTTATCATGACCCGTATTTCATCATCCACGCCCCACATGACTTTGGGCGGACCCTCTATACCGTACTTCTCAAGGTATGGGAAAAACAAATTTTCTTTTCTGACGTAATGTATATCAACCTCACCAAGAGCCTCTAGTAGCTCTGAGACCTTTGTCAGCTGGGTTTCTGTCAGGTTGCCGGAAGCACCAAGGGCTTCCTCCAGGCTTGCAACAACCTTTTCAAGCGCCCTGTTCTCCCTATGGAGAGTATTAGCTGGGTGACCGGGTGTTTGTGTCTCATCCACTTTGGCGTGGATCTCTTCAATGGAACCTTTGAAAACTGCTGAATGTACGTCACAAAGGCGCTGGACCTCCTCAACCGGTAGGCCCTCAGCTATGAGTGCAGATTCAGCTTCAGATATCTCTAAGGCTGAGACATTCCCAAACACCTTGTTGAACTGCTCCTGTACCTCGGCAACTGTTTTCCCCTTGTGTAGCTGGGATATTATGTCCATCAGCGTCTTTTTACGGAACTCTCTGTTATTTATTTCAGCGCTCATTTGAAATCCTCCTTTAAAGCATTTCCTTATTTTGTGGGGTATCGTATATGTTGATTACTCGATTCTCGATATGTGTTTTTATTGATGCGGCCTCATAACCTGCCGCGTAGGACTTCCGAACCGCCGCGAAGAAGGCATTAAAAAGTTCTTCCGCCTCTTCTGAGTCCATATATTCACTAAAGCTCTTTTCCATTTCCTTCATAGTAAACTTCTTTCTGTTTGTAAAATATACCAAACAATTATTCCTCATATTATATACTGAGAGCCAATTCAATTCAATGTCCCACAGTAGTTTTAACGCAGAAGCTTTATATCATATAATATATACGCAGTCCATCCTAGTAGTGGTAGTTTTGACGGTGAGGTTTGCGTTTATATATGAAAAAAAACTTTAATGTGTCCATTGGTTTGCGTATCCGTAAAAAACGTGAAGAGCTGAGACTCTCCAGGGAGAAACTGTCTGAGATTGCTGACATCTCCCCTCAGTTTCTGGCTGAGATAGAGCTCGGAAGGCGAGGCATGTCATCAGTAACACTGGTTAAAATATGCTCCTCCCTCAGTGTCTCTAGTGACTACATACTGCTGGGGCGTGAGAGCCATAACAATTTTGGAAAGGTGGGAGAGATACTATCCAACCTAGATCCAAAGTACATGCCAGATGTTGAAGACATCCTTACCTCCTTTATTATTGCTCTCAACAGGTAATATACTCCAAAATAAGTAAATAATCTTTGACCTATGTCAAAAACAGAGTGTGTTTTGAAAATTCTTTCGAGATGCACTTTTTATTTGCCACTTTTACTGCTGTATTTTTCCACAATCTCTTTTGCGCGGCTATTGTACATTTCAATGACCTTGGGGGGAGATAGAATCTCCACATCACATCCAAATCCAAAAAGCCAACCCAAAAACTTAGGACTTACGGCAATTCTTGCGCGCATTGTAAAGTGGTCCTCACCGTCCTGATGGATAAAGATGTCCCGTCCAAACCTGTCAATAACTACACCAATGAGTGAGTTACTGAACCGCAGGGTGACATCCGCCTCATCCCCACCAAACATTCCAAACATTCCGCTTGAATAGGTAGCCATATCGTAGTTGTCAAACTGCTCTGCACCGTCTCTGATCTCATCAGTCTCCTCTATGCCGCTCATACGGTCCACACGGTAGTGTTTGAGCATATTTGCATCCGAGTCAAAGGCAATCATGTAATAGTTTTCATCGTCCCACATTAGAGCCCATGGACTTACTGTGTATAGCTCCCCATTCCTCCTGAACTGCCTCTTGACGCGCTCAGACCCGGAAAAGGAAATAGCCCAGCTAAAGTACTTAAAGCGTATTCTTTTACCGTTGGATATGGCGGCATGGATGGTGTCAACGTTGTAGTAGATACTCTCATTCATTGCCTTTATGCGGTTTGCTACATACACCTGGCGTTGCAAAAGACGAGCTTGGGGGATACTTGCAAGGTTTTCCACCTTTTTAATCAGCTCGTCCGATTTTTTTCTTGTTATAAACTTTGACGACTGTACTGCATCAACCAACAGTTTTAGCTCCGGAAGTTCAAAAGTACGGTTTGCTATATAGTAACTATATTTGGCTCCCCTCCTAAGCTCCACATCCACTCCAAACAGGCGTAGGGCTTCGAAGTCATCATAAAGGGTTTTTCTCTCAACTTTTATACCATATCTTGCGAGCTCCGCGGTGATTTCTGCAATACCCAAAGCATGATTCTCATCTGTCTGCTCCTGCAATATTCTCTTTAAATACAGTAGTCTAAGCTTTTGATTTCCATAATTCGCCACGAATGGAACACCTCCCCAACAATGATACCTCTATTCTATAGGATAAACGGTACAAGTACAATTAATATCGGCCAAAATATTGCAGAATTAAGAGGTTATGTGGTAATATGTGTATATACATTGAATAGACGGATTGGAGGTACATCATGTCGCAGTACATTTTGTCGCTTGATCAGGGGACTACTAGTTAAAGAGCGCTGCTTTTTGATAAGAATCAAAACATACTTGGTGTGGCGCAGCGCGAACTCACGCAGATTTACCCCACCGAGGGATGGGTGGAACATTCACCTGAGGAAATATTCAGCAGCCAACATGCGGTTATGATGGATGTACTTGGCAACAGTGGCGTCTCACCTAAAGATATTGCCGCTATAGGGGTTACAAACCAACGTGAAACCACAATCCTTTGGGATAGGCATACCGGAAAGCCAGTTTACAATGCTATAGTGTGGCAGTGCAGGCGTACCGCCCAGATCTGTGAGGACCTGAAATCCCGCGGCTTTACCGAACACATAAAAAACACCACAGGCCTCGTGCTTGACGCCTACTTTTCCGCTACCAAAATTAAGTGGATACTGGATAATGTAAAGGGAGCCCGCCAACTCGCTCAAAATGGAGACATCCTATTTGGCACGGTTGACACCTGGCTTATCTGGAAGCTGACCGGCGGCAAAGTCCATGTCACGGATTACACCAACGCCTCCCGAACCATGTTGTTCAACATCCATACTCTTGAGTGGGACAAAGCACTCCTTGCTGAACTTGATATACCCCCCGCTATACTGCCCCAGGTTAGGAGTTCAAGTGATATATACGGATATGCAGATATTAGCGGTACAAAAGTACCCATTGCCGGTGCTGCAGGGGACCAGCAAGCGGCGCTCTTTGGTCAGAACTGCTTTACTCCGGGGGCCACCAAAAACACGTACGGCACCGGTTGCTTTCTTCTCATGAACACGGGTTCAAAACCTATAGAGAGCAAAAATGGTCTTGTCACCACAATAGCCGCAGGAACAGGACACAACATTCAGTACGCCCTTGAGGGGAGTGTATTTGTTGGCGGTGCCGTTATTCAGTGGCTTCGTGATGAAATGCGCCTCTTCACGGACAGCCGTGACGCGGAATACCTGGCTCAGAAGGTGAAAAACACCGGAGGCGTCTACTTTGTGCCCGCATTTACAGGGCTCGGTGCACCCTATTGGGACATGTACGCCAGAGGATGCATTGTGGGTTTAACCCGCGGCACCAAGCGTGAACATATAATTAGAGCAGCCCAGGAATCAATAGCATTCCAGAGCGCAGACCTCATTGAAGCCATGGAAAAGGACACCAGCCTCACTATTGACAGCATAAATGTAGACGGCGGTGCAAGCCGTGACCAATTTCTTATGCAGTTTCAAGCTGATATACTTAATAAACCCCTTATACGCCCCAAAATACGTGAGACCACCGCCTTGGGTGCAGCGCTATTGGCCGGAATGGCTGTAGGTCTGTGGAAGGACTTGGAAGAGCTCAAAGCATTACGTGAACTGGACACAGAATTCACCCCTCAAATGCAAAACACCTCAAGGCAGGCGCTCTTAGGCGGCTGGCACAAAGCCGTCGGTAGAAGCATGAATTGGGCCGACTAAGTTGAAAGGATGTCACTATGCACGGATACGAGTTGCTCAACATACTAAATAACAGTCCCATAGTTGCTGCCATAAAAAACTCAGAAGGCCTTGAAAACTGCCTTTCAAGTGACTGTAGCGTAGTCTTTATTCTCTACGGGGATGTAATAGGAATCTCCTCCATGGTGGCACGGATAAAGGCTGCCGGTAAACTTGCCATGGTTCATGTGGATCTCATTGACGGTCTTGCAGCTCGGGATGTTGCAATTGATTTTATAGCTAAAAACACAAATGCGGACGGCATTATCTCCACCAAACCAAACCTCATCAGGCGCGCCCATACTTGCGGACTTCTCACCGTACAGCGTTTCTTTGTTTTGGACTCTCTCTCCCTTGCTAGCATTGAAAAACAAATACCCCTTGATTCCGCCGACGTCATAGAAGTCCTCCCGGGTGTCATGCCCAAAATAATCAAGCACCTATACCGCACAACTGGCAAGCAGATAATTGCAGGCGGCCTAATAAGTGATAAAGAGGACATTGTGGCTGCCCTGGACGCAGGTGCCATAGCCATCTCCTCAACAAACACTGATGTATGGTTTATGTAATTGCTGTAATCTCTTGACATAAATATATTGACATTGTATAATGAATCTCAACAGAAGCTCTGTGATTTAGAGAAAAGCGGCTGCCATTTAATTGGTTGCCGTTTTTTTGTATTCGCTTTGCGCTAATAAAATTTTGGGAGGAAACAGAATTGGTAAAAAAATCAAACGTTGTCAGTTGGGATATGATCTTTTCATTTGTCGTCGACGCCTTTAAGGGCTACGGCATCCCGGAAGAGGATGCCAAAATATGTGCGGATGTGCTACTGGAGTCCGATAAGCGCGGGATTGAGTCACACGGTGTCAACCGCTTTAAGCCCATCTACCTAGACCGCATCAAGGCAGGAATACAAAAACCTATAACTGAGTTTGAAATAGTCAAAGAGACCTTTACAACTGCTGTTGTTGACGGACATGACGGTATGGGTCAGGTTATTGGTAAAAAGTCCATGCAGATGGCAATAGATAAAGCAAAAAAATACGGCATGGGTATGGTTGTAGCCAGAAACTCCACACACTACGGTATTGCAGGTTACTACGCCACAATGGCTGCAGAAGCAGGCTGCATTGGTATTACCGGAACAAATGCCCGCCCATCCATAGCACCTACCTTTGGTGTTGAAAACATGCTTGGAACAAACCCTCTGACCTTCGGTATGCCTACAGATGAGGACTTCCCCTTTGTCCTTGACTGTGCCACATCCATTACACAGCGCGGCAAAATAGAGTACTTCTCCCGTATCGGTGCGGATACCCCAGCCGGCATGGTTATAGGACGTGACGGCAAAGCAAAAACTGACTCAGACCAAATTTTAATAGACCTCACCACCGGTGAAGCTGCACTGGCTCCTCTCGGAGGTATTGGTGAAGACCTTGCCGGCTACAAAGGATATGGGTATGCAACGGTTGTAGAAATCCTCTCCTCTGCACTGCAACAGGGCAACTTCCTCAGAGCTCTGTCCGGCATTGGTCCCAACGGTGAAAAGCTACCTTTCCACCTAGGCCACTTCTTTATAGCCATAGACACAGAAGCATTTATGGGCCTTGATGTCTTCAAAAAAATAACAGGGGACATACTGCGTGACCTCCGCGGCTCTACCATAGCCCCTGGTGAGGACCATATCTTTACAGCAGGGGAAAAGGAATACCTCGTGTGGCAACAGAGAAAAGACAGCGGTGTGCCTGTAAATTCAGCAGTTCAAAAAGAGCTGACTACTGTAAGGGATGAACTGGGACTGACACAATATCAGTTCCCGTTTGAGTAAATGCTATGGATATAATGCAAAAATCCCTGGAGAAGCACTACGAGTGGGGCGGTAAAATTGAGGTGATCTCAAGGGTTAAAGTAGATTCAAGTGATGCACTGTCCCTGGCCTACACCCCCGGAGTTGCTCAGGCCTGCCTTGAGATAGAAAAGGATACCTCCAAGTCCTTTGAACTCACCAGACGTGGAAATTTAGTTGCCGTAATTACGGACGGCACAGCAGTTCTAGGTCTTGGTGATATAGGCCCTGAGGCAGCTATGCCAGTTATGGAAGGTAAGTGCGCCCTTTTCAAAGAGTTTGCAGATGTAGACGCCATACCCCTCTGCCTCAATACAAAGGATGTGGATGAGCTCGTCCGCAGCATTCACCTACTTTCAGGATCATTTGGTGGAATAAACCTTGAGGACATCTCCGCTCCCCGCTGCTTTGAAGTTGAACGCAGGCTAAAGGAGCTCTGTGACATCCCCATATTCCATGATGACCAACACGGAACCGCCGTAGTTGTAGCAGCAGCGGTTATCAACGCCCTAAAAGTCTCCGGACAAAAGCTAGATTCCGTCAAAACGGTTATTAACGGTGCAGGGTCTGCAGGGGTGGCAATAGCCAAACACCTCTTAACCCTAGGCATGAAGAATATCACAATGGTAGATAAGTTTGGAATTATCTGTGAAGGTATGGACGGCCTCATCTCATCACACGCAGAGATGTCCACCCTCACCAACAGGAGCAAACTAACCGGAACTTTGGCGGATGCACTAGCCGGTGCAAACATATTCATAGGCGTCTCAGCACCAAAAATTCTGACAGGGGCCATGATTAAAACCATGGCCAAAGATCCTCTGATCTTTGCTATGGCAAACCCAACTCCCGAAATTATGCCGGATGAAGCAAAAGAGGCCGGCGCCCTTGTAGTAGGCACAGGCCGCTCAGATTATCCAAATCAAATCAACAATGTGCTTGTTTTCCCCGGCATCTTCCGCGGTGCTCTGGACTGCCGAGCCAAAGCCATAAATGACGAGATGAAGATGGCCGCCTCCTACGCTATAGCGGACCTTGTCTCCCCAGAAGAACTAAACCCTGATTACATACTCCCAAATGCATTTGACAAACGCATAGGCCCCGCAGTGGCACAAGCAGTTGCCCGCGCTGCTAGAGCCACAGGTGTGGCCTCACTATAATACATCAGTAATGCCCTCAGGATTGTTCCTTAGGGCATTACTATGTCATATTTGAGCTCTTTCATAAAGTATCATGTTCTTTATCTTCCCCACTTTACAGACTGCCCCCACATAGCTAAGTACATTTAAGGCGAGCTGTGAGCTTTTTCGGCTGAGCTTACTGTGCTTCTGGAAATCTGCAGAGGTAAATTGTTCCGGCATACCAATAGGTATAAGCTTGGCGTAGTCTGAACTGCTTGATATATGAACCTCATCATTTAGTGCCACGGGTATACGGTCATACCTTGAGGATCCCCTCTTTTTATCCACACTCCAACCATTGAGGTTTCGGTACTCCTCTATATCTATCATCAGAATTCTCAGGCTCAAGTTTGGGTGGCTGAGGTACTGCTTAATTTTATACAATTCAAAGAAGATTTCAAAGGGAGAGCCGGTCTTGGGGCTTTTCCGTTTTTTTGTTATCTCCCCGGTCTCCTCGTCGATCCATATAATCCACTTTGTATGTGCTATAGGGTATATAAGTGTAAGAGGTGTATCCTCTGTAAAATATTCAATCTTCTTCCTCAATTTGTTGAAGTTCCCTGTCTGAACCTCAAAAATGCCGTCATGCCGCGCTATATCCGCAACAAACGGTCCTATTCTAACCTCGTGCAGGCTGTGGTCCGGTTCAACATAGTGTTTTACAACAGCGTGAAGGGTCTTTTCACCCAATGTTCCAATGCCGTTTGCCCCTCTTCCCATTGCAACAAGCTGTTCACAGACTGCAGTAAATCTATCCCTTTGCAAACTGATCACTCCATAATAATTCTTATCTAGCTTCCCTACTCCCATGATATATCATAACAAGCGCAGACACAACCCAATTTAGGACAACAATATACCCCTCAGTTTAACAAATGAGGGGTGTTATATCATATTTACCTTTTAGCCGTCTTGGTGTCCAGCGGTGAAATTTCCGCTTTGGTGTAGCGAACGATCTCTTTTAACCTGGCGGTATCCGAGAGACTTGATACAAATGTGTAAGCTACGCCGTGTTTTTTTGCACGCCCTGTCCGGCCAATACGGTGTACGTAGTAGTCATTTTCATCAGGTATGTCATAGTTGAAGACGGTATCTATATCATCTACGTCAATACCTCTTGCGGCTACGTCCGTTGCTACAAGTATGCTGAGGTTACCTTTGCGGAATGCCTGAAGTACCTTTTCCCGGATGCTCTGCCGGATGTCACCATGGATGCAGTCAACTGAGTAACCTCTCCTACTAAGTGTGTCCGTAAGTCTTTTAACCTTCATTTTGGTGTTACAGAAGACTATGGAGCGCTCGTATCCTTCTGTGTCAATTATCTTTTGCATTGCGTCAACCTTGGCGTTGTCCGGCGTCTGAAGGCTATACTGAAGAATGTCAGGTTTGTTTTCTACGTCCTCAGGTACGGTTATTTCGAGTTGGTCACGTTGGTAGAGCCAGGAGATGTCCATGACTTCCCTTGATATAGTGGCCGACATCATTACGAGATTCCTACGGTCCGGCATCTTTTCAAGAATCTTTATAACATCCTTGTAGAAGCCCATGTCAACCATTCTGTCAGCTTCATCCAGTACAACGGTCTGTACGCCGTTGAGCTTTACGGTCCTGCGCTGAAGGTGGTCCAGAAGCCTTCCGGGTGTGGCTACTACAATTTTAGGTTTGTTTTTGAGGTAGCTTATTTGGGTTGCTATTGGCTGACCCCCGTAGATGCAGACAACTTTACACTGCAGCTTATACATAGCTATGCTGCGCAGCTCTGCAGTTATTTGTATTGCAAGTTCACGGGTGGGTGCCAGAATTAGCGCCTGGATCTGGTCGTTTGACGGATCAATATGCTCAATTATAGGTATTCCGAATGCAAATGTTTTTCCGGTACCTGTTGGCGCTTTAGCAGTAACATCCTTCCACTCCAGCATGGCCGGGATTGCTTCAGCTTGAACTGGGGTTGTGTCTACAAGCCCCTTTTTGACGATTGCCCGCATTAGGTCGGGCGACAATTTGAAGTCATTGAATTTGTTGATAAGTATTATACCTTCCTTTTCTCAATATTAAAGACGAAAGGGGGAAAGCATATGAGCTTTCCCCCGCAGTTCTCTTAGTACCTGTCACCGTATGAAGTTTTACCTTGGTTCTTCTTCATTTTGTTTGCTTTTCTGCAATCAGGGCAACGTACAGGATCATTATCAAATCCCTTTTCCTTGTAGAACTCCTGCTCATTTACGGTAAATACGAAAGTATCTCCGCAGTCTCTGCATTTAATGGTTTTATCTTGCATAACAAAAAACCTCCTTAATTATAGATTTGTACTAAATCCTTAAAAGCCTCTCTGGATACGTCTAATTAAAGAGATTCAAAGTAAAGAAAGTTCCATATTTGTTCTTTGTCAACAAGTCGAGTATACCACACGGATTTCCACAAAGCAATACTTTTTTAGAAAACATTTTTTACCTAAA
>CAZIVK010000014.1:0-12670 GCA_964542515.1 uncultured Oscillospiraceae bacterium
TGGTTTTGTGCGCCCTTTTGAGAATGGTGCTTAAATTACATTGTTTCAAACTTTGGCATCCTTAAAAATAATTTTCTATTCATGGGGAATTAGGTGTAATCTCCCATGAGCAGGATATGAGAATAAGAAGTCAGTATTTGATGGTTATTTTGTGCTACTTTTGTGGTAGAATGGGGATGAATGTATGACATTGGGATGGAGGTGGGAGAGTGAGGACAGCAGGGTACTATGAAATTAGCAGGTGGAATGGGAGGCCTTTAGGGCTTAAGGTAATGGCAATGCCTGGGAATTTGATTCTGAATAGGAGACACTGGCAAAACGGAATTGAGGTACTTGTTGCCGTATACGGTGAGCTCACGGTTGAGGTTGAGGACAGGGTCTTCCATCTGGATGAGGGGGACTTTATAACTGTAGATGCGGGACTATCCCATGAAATTAGGAGCGGGAAAGTTGGCAGCCTACAGATGGTTTTCAATATAGATAATAGGATGTATCGCAGAGAGAGTGGTACGCAGGTATGGCTATCTACTGTGGGTGACAGTTCAATTGCCGCTGATTGTCCTGATGCCGTGGAGCTAAGAAACTGCATAACCAAGTTGGTGGATATATGCTACAAGTATGCCACAACAAGAGATGGCCAGGGTATTCCAAATGAGGACTGGTACGGCGCGCGGTTAGAACTAGACAAAGTTTTGATGATTTTTTCAAAGCACGCCGTTTCGGAGCCGGTTATTCCAGTTACAAGGAGTTTGCACCCTGACTTTATAAGACTTATTGAGTCAATTCATCGTGATTATGCTGAGGATATAAGTGCTACCAATCTTGCAATGAGGTTGGGATATGGGGAGTCGTCCATCTACCGTCTGTTTAAGAGATATACAGGGGAAAGCTTGAATGACTACATACAGTCTGTAAGGATAAATAACGCCTGTGGTATGCTTTTGGAGGCGGAGGGTGGTGTGATGGAAATTGCATACGCCTGTGGATTTACCAGTAGTAGCAGCTTTTACCGCATTTTTAAGAAGAAGACGGGTATGACACCTGTGGAATACAGGGAGCTTGGATTACCTGTGGTGGGCGGAAACGACTACGAGCAGGAGGAACTGTTGAGGCATAATGTGTTTCAACCAATAAGTGATCTGTCGTACAGTTGGTCTGAGGTTTGCAGATATATATGAGAGGATGGTTTAAATGATTAGAAAGAATATCGATTTAGGCTGGGAGCTAAGTAATAGTGGCAGGAGGATGTCCCACATGGCGGAGGCGCCGCTTATAGTGGACCTACCCCATGACTGGTCCATAGGAACACAGACCGACCCAAATTCCATAGGTGCAGGTGGAAACGGGTACTATAACGGAGCTTCAATAAGTTATAAGAAGGTGCTGGATATTGCGCCCGAGTGGAAGGGAAACCGAGTGCTGTTGGAGCTGGATGGAGCTTATAGGAACTGTGAAGTGTCTATAAATGGCAGTGTTGTAAAATATCATCCATATGGATATACAGCGTTCTTTGCTGACATAACAGAGCGTGTTGTATATGGTGGAGAGAACCTTGTTGAAATTACAGTAAATAATACCGCGTTGCCAAATAGCAGGTGGTACTCAGGAACTGGCTTGTACAGGCATATCGATTTGCTGTGTCTGCCGCGGGTGGGTATTGCGCCTTGGGGTGTTTTTGCACATACGGAGAGTATTATTAATGAGGATGTCGTGCTGGTGGTTGACGTGACCGCAGAAAATCATACCGGCACCGCTGCACAGAGAACTGTCAGGGTAACCTTAAAGGATGCTGAAGAACAGGTTGTAAATACAGCCTTAACACAGTGCTGGATACCAGCAGGTGGAGAAAACACCGCCTTTGTCCGTATGGTTGTTCCAAATGCAAACCTTTGGGATTTAGATACGCCCTATTTATACACTGTTGAAGCCGAGCTACTTGACGGGGATGTTGTAACTAATACCATTACTGTTTCTACAGGTCTCCGCACAGTTTCTGTTGACGCAAAGAACGGATTCATGCTCAACGGGAAGACTATGAAGCTTAAAGGCGGATGCATACACCATGACAGCGGAATACTTGGAAGTGCTGCTTTTGATGCTGCGGAATTCCGTAAGGTAAAGCTGCATAAGGATAACGGGTACAATGCTCTCCGCTCTGCACATAACCCGCCTTCACGCGGGTTGCTTGAGGCCTGTGATAAACTTGGTGTGCTAGTTATGAATGAAGCTTTTGATATGTGGATAGCCGGGAAAAACACCAACGACTACCACTTGGATTTTCAAAAGTGGTGGGAGACCGATATAGATTCTATGGTCAAGCGCGACCGCAACCACCCATCGGTTATAATGTGGTCTATAGGGAATGAGATTCCTGAGCATGATGGCAGCTCTGATGGCTGGAAATGGGCGCAGCTACTTGCTGCAAGGGTCCGTTTAAACGACAATACCAGGCCGGTCACGTCTGGGGTAAACAATGTGGCAGACACCCGGAGTGGCATGACCTTTTACAGAGAGGACATTGAAGACGCAGATAAATATATACCCCAGCAGCTAAAGGACTCGCCAACTGTTGGCTTCTTTAACAACGCCAATGTGCGCAAATATAACCTTGAAAACTTCTTTGAGCAGACAGAAGGATATGTTGCACCTTTGGATGTTGTGGGATACAATTATATCGACTATTTATATGAGGAAACAATAAAGAGGTACCCAAACCGTGTGTTATGTGGTACAGAAAGTTTTCCACTCGAGGCGGACTTGCAGTGGGCCTATGTAAAAAGATTTCCACAGCTAATTGGAGATTTTACATGGACAAGCTACGACTATATAGGGGAGGCAGGGCTTGGCCGCTCAATGTACCTTGATCCAAAGAGCACTGAGGCCGCACCGTTTATGTTTGGGGCGGGATATCCCTGGCGCATAAGTTATGACGCTGACTTTGATATTTGTGGTTATGAAAGACCTCAGTTGGCTTACCGCCGCATTGTTTGGGGCAGCAGTGAGACCTACTTGGCTGTGCGTGACCCTAAATTCCATGGCTGGGAGGAAAAGATCTCCCAGTGGGCTTGGCCCTTGGTTCACCACAACTGGAGTTGGCCCGGGAGGGAAGGCATGCTCACAACACTGGAAGTCTACTCCGCTGCAGAGGAGGTTGAACTTATTCTGAATGGTGTCTCTTTGGGTAAAAAACCTGTAGGGGAGGCAAATCGTTTTAAAGCTACGTTTACAGTGACCTACGCACCTGGCACCTTGACTGCTGTCAGCTACTCGGGGGGGGAAGAGGTTAGTCGTAATAGTTTGTCTACCGTCGGTTCACCTGAGACCATAGTACTAAGACCTGAGACACACTCATTAAAAGCTGATGGACAGGACCTGTGCTACATTTCAGTAGAGGTGTGCGATATCCTCGGAAATAGAGTTCCTACCGCTGAACTGCTAATGACAGCCGAAGTGTCAGGGGAGGGCGTACTCCAAGGGTTTGGATCACCAAAGCCGGATAGTACGGAGGTCTACACCACCGGAATATTTACAACATTTGAAGGGCGGTTGATGGCGGTTTTGCGCTCTGGAACATCTGAGGGTAAAGTGAAACTAACAGTAAACTGTCAAGAGTTAGGAACGGCGGAGATTGTAATACCTGTAGTTTAAGGGGGACAATATGACAGTTGTTGAGCTAAACAAATTGCTTAGTAAAAAGGACTCGCTAGAGCAGGAGTGCTACAGGCGGTATAGGGAGAATGTTCCGGATGGGGACGCTGAAGCCGAGCGAATGTATATTGAGATCATGGACAAGAACCGTCCCGATCTCGGTGTTCCCTTGCTGTACTATAACCCTTGGGACAAGGATGATATAGATGATATAGCTGTAGGTGGATATGAGGAGTTTAAACGTAAAGCTATAGAGGACAAACGGCTACTCACCCTCCGAGCTGAAAAGGAGGGGGTCAGAAAGTGGCTGAACGTGCAGCGCCACGGCCGCTTTAACTCCAATTATGATCACACCCATTCGTTTATAGAAATAAACTATATGTACTCGGGCAGCTGCACCAATATGGTTGATGGTAAGGAGATAAGGATGGAGGCCGGTGACTTTATAATTATGAAGCCCGGTAGCAGCCACCGTATTGTTTGGGCCGGGGAAAATGATCTCCTCATGAACATTATCCTACTCCCCCATGCCGCTGATGTTATTCTGGACAAGGTTCTTGTGGGTACAAGCGAGTTGTCTGCATTTTTGGTTGAGGCATTGTATAGTCAGGAGTCCCGTTCAAACTATCTGTTTTTAAGAACGCGCGGTGTAGAACGGATCCGAAACGCCATGGCAAACCTGATGTGTGAGTACTATGGAGAAGCCAAGCCAACTACCGAAGTGCTGGTGGCCTGTTACCTGCAGGAGGTCTTTGCTCTACTCTGGAAGGAGAGCATTGAGTGCCCGGAAAACGTGCTATACGCCAATAGGCCAAGTCCTTTGGTCAGTGATATAATTAGCTACATACAGGATAACTGTGTATCCTGCACCCGCGAGACTTTAGCAAAACACTTTGGGTACAGTGGGAGCAGAGTAAGCAATCTGCTCACTGAACACATAGGGCGCAGCCTTGTGGAGTTGCGTAATGAATTCCGAATGGAGATTGCCGATAAGCTCCTATCCGCCTCGGATATGACGGTTAGAAAGGTTGCTGAGGAGTGCGGTTACACAAATATAACCCAGTTCTATAAAGTGTACAAGGAGCGTTTTGGGAAGCTTCCACGAACTTATTGATACAAAAGTGGGCACTTTCTGTTATTGATGATTTGTGATGTTTTGTTATATAATTTTCTATATAACAGGGGTGTAGATGAGCAATTTGAACAAACGGTTGACATTTGCACCCCGTTAAAAACACCTAATCTGAAAGGATGGAGACACATGAAAAGCCCAAAGCTATTATCATTACTTCTTGCATTGGTCATGATTACCGCTCTATTTGCAGGCTGTACGGATGGTAATGAGACCCCAACGCCCAGCGCCACTCCAGTAGCATCATCAACTCCCAACTCATCAGGCAATGACCAGGAGGACCCCGGTGCCGGAATCACATTCCCTCTGGCAGAGACTATGGAGTACTCCCTGTGGATGCCTCTCCATGAGAGCCATCTCAGAGTAAACTTAACGCTGGATGAGCATCCTGTGTACCAAGAGCTTGAACGCCGCACAAATGTGCACATTAACTTCATACACCCCACATACGGCAGTGAGGGAGAAGTTTTTGGAATTATGATGGCATCCCAGAACTACCCTGATGTATTCCCAACACAAAACCACACCAAAGGTATTATGGATTTGTATAACCTGGGAATAATCATCGACCTGACCGACCTCATCCCTGAACACATGCCAACCTATAACTCAATTATCAACTCAGATCCAGACCTGTTGAAGGACGTAAAGCAGGACAGCGGAGAACTAATTTCTTTTAACACTATCAATGACATGGTTCCGCTACCCTGGAGAGGCCTTGTTGTCCGCCAGGATTTGCTGGATCAGCTAAATCTACCGATCCCGGAGACATATGACGACTGGGAAACTGTACTTACCGGATTCCGTGATCTTGGCGTTAAGAGACCCCTCTTTACCGCCAACAACGGCTCTACTGACCAGAACTTTGAAAGCGGTTTTGGTATAGGAATGTGCCTGTATCGTGACGGTCTAACCGTTAAATATGGTCCTAATGAGCCACAGTATCGTGATTACCTTGAAACCATGAGCAGATGGTTTGCCGCAGGACTGATTGACCCTGAGTTCACAGGAACACCCGGATTTGAAAGCTTCCTAGGTCTTCCTCCAATGGATGTTATAAACCGTGCAGAGGTAGGAGCAGGAGCTGCACAGTCCCACACACTTGGATCCTCACTCTTTGACATCGGTGTTGCTGAAGTTGAAATGTATTTTAGCACAGCATTCCCTCCTGTTAAAAACAAAGGTGACAAGCTAAACTTCAGCCAGGTAGCCGGCTCGGGTCGCGCAGCAGCAGCACTGGCAATATCTGAAGACTGTGACCCCGCAAAGATTCCTACACTAATGAATTATTTTGACTATCTGTATACAGAAGAGGGCTCCATCCTTTCAAACTACGGTATCCAGGGAGAGAGCTGGGAGTACGGTTCTGACGGCAACCCCAAATATACAGACATAATCAACTCCTCCGGATATGACGGAGAGAGCACATTCCATGTTTACAACTACGCATTCCTTACAATGCCTTTCCTCTCAATAGATAAAGAGCGTATACAGGGTCGTCCACAGGAGATTCTTGACCTCCAATCTAAATGGGTTGTTACAGGAACAGACCTTGGTGTCCTTCCTACACTCACCCTTACTGAGGATGAAATGAACAGTGCATCTAGTAAGTTGATAGACCTCAACACATATGCCGACGAGATGTCCTCTAAAATTATAATGGGAATGGAACCCCTTTCAGCCTATGATGATTTTATTGATACAATTAAAGGCATGGGTATAGATGATGTTCTTACAGCTTACCAGGCAGCATATGAACGTTACATCTCGCGTTAATCAGCGATATCCAATTAAATAGTTAATTGCCAGGGAGCGGGCGGAATATCAATTACATCCGCCCGCTCTCTGACAAAATAGTTACCAAGAAATGGAGCAATAGATATGGACTTTAGACAGATGCCAAAATCCGGTTGGCTGTGGACTGAAAACTGGGAAAAGAGGGATAATGACTTACCGGGACTTGTCTATTTCCGTAAGGAGATAGACATTAATAGAGCTGTAGAGAGCTTTATTGTGAAGGTTTCGGCGGACAGTCGTTACCGCTTATATGTAAACGGTCAGACGGTATGTACAGGACCATGTAAAGGTGATGATATGGTCTGGTACTACGAGACCGTTGATCTTACAGGTTATTTAAAGCAGGGAAAAAATGTCATCTCTGCAGCTGTTTTGCGTTACCCGGTGGACAGGATTTATAACCACTCCGTATGGCGTACGTCTAAGCCCGGACTGTATGTAGACGGAGTTATTGCATATGCGGACGGAGAGTTGGTTAACTTTACCTCCGATGATACTTGGAGAAGCATAAAAAACACAAACTTCTCAATTGATCAGCCTAGGCAGGAGCGTTTCCTTGGTATAAATGAAAAAACAAGGGGTGCTGCAGACCTTGCAGGCTGGACTTTGCCGGAATATGATGACAGCGCATGGCATGGCGTGCGGGAGTACGTATCATTTGAAATGCATAAAGCTGTCAGCCCAGGGAATCTGAGTGAACGTCCAATTCCGCTATTGTATGAGGAGCCAAGGAAGTTTGTTGGAACAATGAGCATTAGGGAGTCGGCGCACCAACAGGAAGCTTGGGACAATATGTTACTTAACAACAATCCTGTAACTATTGCAGCAAACAGCCGTGAAATTATAGAGATAAACGCGGGGGAGCTTACAACCGGATACCTCTCACTGGCGTTACTAAAGGGAAAAGATACAGAAATAAAAATACTGTGCTCAGAAGGTTATGTCTTTGAATCAAAGAAATCAGAATCAGGCTATTCACATCCTGTCAAAGGGAATAGGATAGATCACGTAAATGGATTCTTAGATGGATTTACAGACACCTACACTGTGGATGGTTACGGGAGTGAAGGTTTGTCTGAAGTATACGAGCCCTTCTGGTTCCGCACTTTCCGTTTTATAAGGTTGGAAATTACGACAAAGGACGAGCCGGTCACCATTGGGGACATAAGTTACCGTGAAACAGGCTACCCGCTTGATGTCAAAACAAGTGCTGAAGCCTCAGATCCTGACTTTACTGGGATATGGGACATCAGTCTCCGCTCGCTCAAGCGCTGTATGCATGAGACATATGAGGACTGCCCGTTCTATGAGCAGCTCCAGTACGCTATGGACACACGCTCGCAGATACTCTTTACTTATATGACCTCAGGTGACGACAGAATGGCCAGACGGACTATAGACGACTACCACCGCTCCCTACGTCCGGATGGAATGATAAACTGCTGTTACCCATCGTATGGTCCAAATATCATTCCGGGCTTCAGCCTGTACTACATCCTGATTATCCACGACCACATGATGTATTTTGGAGACAAAGAGCTTGTCAGGAGATATTTGCCCACAGTTGACGCCATACTTGAGTTTTTTAGCCGTGCCATAGATGAAAGAGGAGTTGTATCCAGGATAGGTGGTCCTCTTGGACGCCACAAATACTGGTCATTTATTGACTGGGTGGATGGTTGGCTTATGGGTGCCCCGGATGCCATAGCGGAAGGACCTATAACTGCCGAAAGTCTACTGTACGCTTATGTTCTAAAACACGCATCCGAGCTTGCAGAGTTTGCTGGACGTCCAAGTCTGGGTGAGGACTACCTCACACGCTCCCAAGCTGTCAAGGACGCTGTTAACCGCCACTGCATGGGTGCATCTGGCCTGTATCAGGATGGCCCGGGAGTTGACAAATACAGTCAGCATGCCCAGGTGTTTGCTGTGCTATCAGGAGCTGTGGAGGGCGATGCCGCCAAAAAAATTGTGGAGCGCACTCTTGATGACAGTTCACTTGCACCAGCATCAGTAGCGTTTGCATTCTACCTATTCCGTGCAACTGAACTTACCGGTCTCTACCATAGGACAGAGGAGCTGTGGGATCCGTGGCGCAAGATGCTTAAGGACAACCTGACAACCTGCGTTGAAAATGACACCGACGCCCGTAGTGATTGTCACGCATGGGGATCTCTATTGCTGTATGAGCTACCCGCAGTTATACTTGGCGTACGTCCTGCAAAACCCGGATTTGCGGCGGCCTATGTGTCACCAAACCCGGGGTATCTAGACCATGCCAAGGGATCTGTTGTTACACCAAAGGGTATGATTTCCGTCTCATGGGAAAGAACTGCCTCAGGTATTGAAACAAAGATTGACGCCCCAGAAGGTTTAGAAATTATTAGGGATTAGGTGTGTTCAAATGGGAAACTTTCCAAATCTTTTTAAACCTCTGAAAGTAAACTCACTAATACTTAAAAACAGAATAATTGCAGCACCTATGAGCGGTGGATTCATAGGCAGAAACCTTCTGGAATATGTGGCTGCAAAGTCAAGAGGTGGGGCAGCTCTCGTAATTCTCGGTAGCAGTAATGTGGACAATGACCGCTCACTAATTGCTCCCGGATGGCCCGGCCTCTATGACCCACACCTGGAGATGTATACAGAGCTGCTAAACACAATCCACCAGTATGGAGCAAAAGCTTCTATAGAGCTCTTCCATGCAGGTCTATGGGCCTACTTGGGGGAGTCGGACAAACATCCTATGGGGCCTGTGGATATGATCAGAAACATAGGTAAGGATGCTGACGGTGTAACTGTAGACGCTATGACTGAAGATGACATGCATACCGTTGCAGACAGTTTTGCAACTGCTGCTGTACGCGCTAAGAAGCTGGGCTTTGACATGTGTATGCTTCACTTTGCCCACGGTTGGCTTGCAGCGCAGTTTCTATCCCCCAAGTACAACAAAAGAACAGATAAATACGGCGGAAGCTTTGAAAACCGTGTACGCTTTCCCATGATGATAGTGGACAGGGTGCGCCAAGCTGTAGGACCGGATTATCCGTTGGATATGCGTATAAGCGGAGATGAGCGGTGCAGTGACGGCATTAACCCTGAAGAGGTAATACAGTTTGTCCGCCTGATTGAGGACAAAATAGACATGATCCATGTCTCGTCCGGCATAGACAAATATTTTGACCTGACCACCTATGTTGAACCTCCCCAGATTTACCCCCACGGTATAAATGTACATCTCGCTGAGGCCATGAAGAGGGCAGTTAAAATACCGGTTGTTACCGTAGGGGCCATAACTATGCCTGATGAAGCTGAGAGTATACTGGCGGAAGGAAAGGCGGACTGTGTTGCAATGGCACGGGCCCTCCTTGCAGATCCGGATTGGCCAAAGAAGGCTCATGATGGCCGTGCTACTGATATTGTCCCCTGTCTGAGGTGCCTGTCATGCTATCACGTGGCCACCGAAAGCTTTTCCCTTGGATGTTCAGTGAACCCTGTATTTGGTAGGGAGGCCCGTATAAAACAGGATAAGGCTACAAACATTGGGGGCAAGCATGTTGTTGTAGTAGGCGGCGGTCCTGCGGGAATGAAAGCCGCAATAACTGCTTCAGAGTATGGACACAAGGTCACACTCTTTGAAAAGTCTGAAAAACTCGGAGGTCTTATCAACATATCTGAATACGGAGATAGAAAGCAAGACCTGCGCAATTACAGAAGATACCTGGTTCACAAGGTCCTCACATCAGACATAACCGTACACTTAAATACAGAAGCAACCCCTGACATGGTCAGGCAGATCGCCCCTGATGAAGTAATTGTAGCTGTGGGATCAGTCCCTAGTATTCCACCCATAAAAGGCACAGATCATAAACTAGTTATCCAAGCAACGGATGCCTTCAGAAACCAAAAGCTACTTGGTAGCAAGGTTGTGATCATTGGTGGCGGTGAGGTAGGATGTGAGCTTGCCCTGAACCTTGCGGAAGCGGGAAAAGAGACGGTAATTGTTGAGATGTCAAAAAAACTAGCACAGTCTAGTAACCTCCTATACAAGGCTGCACTGGACATCCTTTTGGAGCAGCAAGAAAATATTTTATGGATGCTTGAAACCGTCTGTACAAACATTACAGAAAACGGAGTAGAGGTAAAAAACAACACCGGTGAAAAATCATTCATACAAGCAGACACTGTTGTGTTAGCCGCGGGCATGAAACCCCTCAAGAGTTATGCGGAGTCATTCTACGGAATAACATATGACGTAAAACTCATAGGGGACTGCGTTGCACCAAGAAAAGTGGGTGACGCCACTTACGAAGGTTTCCATGCCGTGACTTCAATAATGTAATCAAAACTAGATAAATGAGAATATAGTAAGAGAGGCATTATCCTGTAAGGGATACTGCCTCTCTTATTATATAGTGTCAAACCAACAACTTGGTTTCAGCCATGCATCTTGTGATTTCATCTCTGGTGGGTATTGCCGCTATTGCACCTCGCTTTGTTGTAACTAAACTGCCGAGAGCATTTCCAAAGGAGAGGGTTCTGCTTATCTCATCCGAGCTTAGATCGGCAATGGGTTTTTTAAGTTCTAAGAGACTCAGTAGAATGCCGGCCCAAAATGAATCACCGGCTCCCGTTGTGTCTATAGTTTTTACGTCATATGCCAGTGAGATAAACTTGTTTCCGTTCAAATAAGCAACGCACCCATGTTTTGCTTTTGTTATTATCAGCATCTGCAGTCCGTAAAGGTCCATGAGCTTCTTAGCGGCGTCATCCTCACTATCTCTGGGAAAAAGAAAATTGCACTCCTCCTCCGATATTTTGACAAGATCTGCTAAAGGCATTGCCTCAAGAATTGCTCTTTTTGCATCCTCCTCTGAGCGCCAAAGGGGGATGCGCAGGTTCGGGTCATAGGATATCAGGCATCCGGCTTTTTTGGCCTGCTTTACAGCTTCAAGGGTGGTTGATCTGGACGGTTCCTGAGTTAGCGAGACGGACCCATAATGGAAAATTTTAGTCTTGCTGAGTATGCCTGTTGGGATGTCACCCATATTTAAATTTACATCCGCTGTGGTCTCATTGCGGTAAAATGAAAAGCTGCGGTCACCGTCAGGCGATAGAGTGACAAATGCAAGGGAAGTGTTGTGATCCCCTGAAAGTATAAGGTAATTACTGTCACATCCCACTTCATCTAGTGCTTTTTTGCAGTGGAGACCAAAACTATCATTGCCCACTTTGCCGATAAAACATGATTTCAGTCCCAGTTTGGCCATTACACAGGCAACATTGGCAGGAGCACCTCCGGGATTGAGCTGGTAAACCGGTACAGCATTGTCACCAAAGGGCGTAAAGTCAATTAACATCTCGCCGATACTTATAAAGTCAAACATTTGTAAACTCCTTATTCTCAAATATTACTAACCTCATTATAGTACAGGCCTCTATCTTTCTGCAATATAACTATTACGACTATTTGACTGCTCTTATCCTTCCGCAGGCAATTTTTTTACCGGAGTTACCTGCAGGTTGAGTGGTAAAGTCGTCCGGAGAATTGTGAATGACTATGGTGCGCCCTGTTATGTCGCTAATTTTGAATCTATGGGTTAGGAACACCATGAAGGCGTGGCCGTTATTCTCAAACAGAGGTGGTAAATCCCCGGCATGCTGCGGATGCGGGCACCTATTTGGGTTGTAGTGGCCCCCTACGTTGGCAAATGGGTCCTGTGCATTACCAGTGCATTCACTGCCTTCGTGGATATGGAAGCCGAACACCTGGCAGCTACAGGCCTTAGGGTTGTGGGGAAGTCCTTTCACATCAGCAACTAGGAGTACTCCACCATCATTTGCTTCATAAAAGTGGACATATCCCAGTAGCTTCTGGTATTCCCTGCTTCCCCTGATATCAGCTCTCGCCTTGGCCTCGCTATTTGTAATTGTTTTTAGGTATCTATTTAAATTTATTTTTGAAAACATTGTGATTACCCCCTGATAAATAATATGAAAATAGGGGGGGCAATGTGAACATTCATAAATGGTCAAACGATGGACAATTCTCTCTATAGATAACATAATGCTACTTAATGGCTAACAAATTGT
>CAZIVK010000015.1:0-12158 GCA_964542515.1 uncultured Oscillospiraceae bacterium
GGGGTCAACCGTAAAGTTCTGTATGTTAACAAAAAGTTAATTGATTTTCGTCAAAAAGGATATATAATATGAAAAAGTAAAATAATGACAGGGAGTGATGAAGGTGTCCAAGAAGATGCTGATAGTTGAGGACGATGAAAATATATCCGAACTGCTGGGCCTGTATATGGAACGTGAAGGCTTTGCCACAGAGACCGCTGCAGACGGAGAGGAAGCCCTTACAATGTTTAAAGGATTTTCACCTGACATTGTGTTGCTGGACGTGATGATACCAAAACTGGACGGCTGGGGTGTTCTAAGTGAGATACGTAGGGACTCAAAGGTTCCGGTAATAATGATAACAGCCAAGGGGGAACTCACGGACAAGGTGTCCGGGCTCTCCATGGGAGCTGACGACTACATTGTCAAACCCTTTGAAATGAAGGAGGTCATTGCCAGGGTGGCTGCCGTCCTGCGCCGTTCCGGCACCCAGAAGGATGCTGAAAAGCGCCTGGAGTTTGATAACCTCATCATTGATATGGAGGCCTTTGAGCTAACAGTCAGCTCCAAAAGGGTGGATACACCACCTAAGGAGCTGGAGCTTCTATATTTTCTGGCCTCCTCCCCAAACCGCGTCTACACACGCGACCAACTCCTGGATGAGGTGTGGGGTTTTGACTACTTCGGGGACAGCCGGACTGTGGACGTCCATATAAAACGCCTGCGTGAAAAGTTGGAAAACGCAAGCGAGAGGTGGACATTGAAGACAGTCTGGGGAGTTGGTTACAAATTCGAACTGCTAAAATCATGAAGAGCTCATTTATTAGAACATTTCTTATAACGTCATCAATACTACTGGGAAGTTTTATTATCCTAGGATCATCAATAACCCTGCTGACCTACCGCTCCAGTATAGATGACCGCATTGACTCCCTTGAGGCAAATGCCTACGTCATGGACGATATGGTGTCATCCTTTGCCGCGGGCAACAACATTCTTGTCAGCAGGCAGCTACAGAGCCTGATATACTTTTCTGCGCAAATAACTGGTAACCACATAATTTTAACCAATATGGACGGCGGCATAATACTCACATCGGACTTCATATCTCCACCCACCGTACTAAACGTTGGTGACCGCGAGCTAAAAGAGGTCTTCACAAAGGGCAAATACAGCGGTGTAGGCACACTTGGCGGACTGTTCTCCACAAGCTTTTTTAGCGTTGGTGTCCCCATTGTCTCAAACACAGGTAATACTGTAGGCGCCGTATTTGTGTCCTCCTCAAGTGAAGAGATAAATTCTATGGTGAGGAACTTTTATGGAATTTTTCTGTCCACAACCTTAATAGTTCTGTTTGTATCACTCGCCTGGGCATATATAGCGGCTCAGAGGATGTCCCGTCCTATGATACTGATGGCCTCGGCTGCAAAGGAGTTTGCCCGGGGAAACTTTGCAGTGAGAGTCCCCACAGACAGCCCCCAGGATGATATAAAAAATCTGTCCGAATCCTTCAACAACATGGCAGATGAGCTGGAGAAGACCGAGGAGCGGCGCCGGGAATTTATAGCAAACATCTCCCATGAGCTTAAAACACCCATGACCACCATCGGCGGGTATGTGGATGGTATGCTCGATGGTGTAATTCCGGAGGAAAAACGGGATATCTATCTGGATGTTGTATCGTCGGAAGTTAAGAGGCTCAGCCGCCTTGTGTCACAGATGCTTGAACTCAGCCGTATGGAGTCGGGCAAGGAGCTTGAGCTTGTAACCCAGAGCTTTGATCTCTGTGAAAAGACGCGCCTTGTGATACTTGGTCTCGAACGGAAAATAAATGACAGGAAATTGGATATAGATGTGGACTTTGATAAGCCCATTGTGGTAACGGCAGAGCCGGACAGCATCACACGTGTCATCTACAATCTGCTGGACAACGCTATAAAATACTCATATGAGGGCACAACTATAAAAATATCCATTAAGATAAAGGACAAGAAGGCCCGGTTTGCGGTGACAGACACCGGAAACCCAATATCGCCTGAGGATAAGGCACAGATTTTTGAGCGCTTCCACAAGACAGACCGCTCCAGAAAGTCTGATGGTTTAGGTTTGGGTCTATACCTCGTCAAGAATATACTGATGAGGCATGGGGAGGACGTATTCTGTGAATGTGACGGAAGCCTCACCACAATACACTTTACCCTGCCGGTGACCAACTAAAAGGAAGTGGGATATGAAATTACCAACATTGCTAAAGGGAAACCATGGACGCTCTGCAGCCATAGTACTTTTTTCAATTATGTCTGTTGTGGCCGTGACATTTTCTGTCTTTTCACTATTTGTACGTGCCCCTGACATTCCGACCGGCCCATCCCCCACGCCGGATACGGCCTTTGCTGCTGCCGCAAAGCATAACCCTAAGTACCTTCTGCAGGCTAGTGGTGAAGATAAAGAGGACACTACTGGCATAGGGGAAATGCCGGATCTCCATACTGGGGATAGGCGCAAAGGTGCATATACCATACTGGTATTCGGTACGAGTGATGGATATATGACCGACACAATTATGGCGGTATCCGTGGACACTGTGGAAAAGAAAATAAACCTTGTAAGCATCCCCCGGGACACCCGGGTAAATGCCCGTAGAGGTCTAAAAAAGATTAACGGAGCCTACGGCGCAGGTGGTGTGAGCCAGCTTCAAAGCGAGGTGGCCAGTGTTCTGGGCTTCACTACGGATTTCTATATAAAGGTTGAGCTTGAGGGACTTATAACACTTGTGGACGCCATCGGAGGCGTTGAGTTCGATATACCCCAGAGGATGAGATACCACGACCCCACCCAAAACCTGCACATAGACTTTCAAAAGGGACTGCAGCATCTCGATGGCCGGGCGGCAATGGAACTACTGCGCTTTAGAGGTTATTCTGCCGGTGACCTGCGCCGTGTGGAGGTACAGCAGGAGTTTTTGATGTTGGTTGCATCCAAGCTCATGACCTCAGCAAACATCCTAAAAATAAATGAATTTGCAGAAGTCTACAAGCAGAACGTAGAGACAGACCTGACTGTGGGAAACCTCGTCTGGTTTGGAATGCAGAGCTATGATATAGGAACGGGTAATATTGCTATGCATACCCTCCCAACGTACACAGCTGACCCATCTGTCAACCCCCAGTACTACCAGTTCATATTGTCTAAGGGAGCGCTTCAGCTCATAAATGAAGCACTCAACCCGTTTAACGAGGAGATATCCATGTCCAATGTCAGCCACCCGCAGTATGAGACACGCACCTCCTAGTTTGATGCCTCCTGAAGAAGGTTGTATGTATGCCACCCCACAATACCATCGGTCTTTATTCTATGCGCTTTTTGGAAGGCCTTGACCGCTTTAAGCGTGCCTGGTCCAAATTTTCCATCGGGTACACCCACGTAATGCCCCAGCTGCTGGAGCATCTCCTGTATCTCCAGAACATCGCTGCCCACCTTTCCATCTTTGAGTACGCGGAATGGCACATCGCTCTGCTTTATGTAGACAGGTGTCCCCCATCGCATATATTTTTTCAGCTCCCTGACGTCGGCGTTCTTCATGCGTATGCAACCGTGTGACGCATTTGTTCTACCTACCGTCCAGGGCTCATATGTACCGTGTATACCGTATTTTCCCCAGGGCACATTTATGGATATCCAGCTCCCTCCAAAGCCCTCCCCCCAGTGGTCGATTCCGTTTACCTTCCACTGCCCGAGTGGCGATGGGGAGCTTTTGGCACCTCCGGATACAGGCCAGGTTTTGTAAACAGCCCCGTCCTTGTAGAGGGTCAAAATAAGGGAGTCCAGGTCAACGTAGACGGCGTAGCCCTCCTCCGGGACCGCAAACATCGGTATATAGGGCATAGGGAAATAATTTTCCGGATCCGGAAAGTAGCGGTGTATAAGAAAGGCCTCTAAAAGACCGACTCCAATGCTTATAGCCGCTATAAGGACAATGACAAGAACCGCTATCAGCCCTTTAACTATGGTTTTTTTATTTATTATTATCATAGGGGACCTCCTTAGGGTTGAAATGGCGTATGTTTTGGTAGTATAATCTATGTGATTGACGCGAAATCATGCATAGTTGAATTTTGTTGAGATAGGAGTTGTAAGTTTGGATAATCGGAAATTCAAAGTGGCCGCAGTTCTACGCCTGACAGATATGGATAGCCCCAATCTCTTTTCAAATGAGCTTCTTTTCAAGCCGCTGATAGACTGGTTGGGTGAGGCTCTCCTCAATGGCGGTGTGAGTATGGTTCTCCTAGTTGCGGATGACGACCCGGGTTTTCACTTTGCCATCGGAACAGAGTTTGACACCTTTATTAGGATCGGTGAAACGGGGATGCATGAGGCCATCAAGGGTATTGTGGCCGGTGAATATGACGCAGTTGTCACACTTGCCCGCCCCGCTTTTTTTGACGAGCCCGCCATGGCGGAACTTATATCCACGCTCAAGTCCAGAAATAAAGTGACTCTCATGTCCGGAGGTCTCCACACCGGAGTATACGGACTCTCCGGAAAGGAAGCCGCAGACCCCGCTATGATTGAAAACTTGCTCTACGGTAGCAGTGACCCAACGGGCTTCTATGACCTTGAGTGTATGGACACAGGCAGCCAGGGTTTTATAATCAAAACAATAGAGGACCTCTGCTACATAGAGGAGCTTCTGCGTGACAGCATAAACAGCGCCCATATGCGTAACGGCGTGCGTTTTATTGGTGCAGACACCAGCTTTATTTCACCGGATGTTAAGATAGACCCCGGCTGTACAATCATGCCAAACACCATTCTAAAGGGCAACACACGTGTATCAAGTGGATGTGTAGTTGGGCCAAACACAGTAATCTCCAACTGCACAGTAGGTCAGAAAACTGAGGTAAATGCATCCCAACTCAATGACAGCACCATTGGAGACAACGTCAAAATTGGGCCATTTGCCTACATCAGGCCTGGCTGCTCGGTAGGAAATAACATCCGCATAGGTGACTTTGTGGAGCTGAAAAAGGCCAAGATAGGGAATGGCACAAAAATATCCCACCTCACATATGTAGGTGACGCAGAGGTTGGAGAAAATGTAAACTTTGGTTGTGGTACCGTTACCGCAAACTATGATGGGGTCAACAAACACCTCACCGTCATAGAGGACGGCGCCTTTATAGGCTGCAACACAAACCTTATTGCCCCTGTAAGGATAGGCAAAAACGCAACTACAGCCGCTGGTACCACCGTCACTATGAACGTTCCTGAGGGGAGTCTCGCAATCGGCCGCGTAAGGCAGACTGTGAAGTCCAACTGGAACAGAACCAAGAAAACACCAACAAATGATTTGGATTGATAAGACAGATGTTTTTTAAGAATAGGCAGGGTCCGGTGGACTACCTGATTGTAGGCCTCGGGAACCCCGGGCCTAAATACAGCGGCACACGCCACAATGTGGGCTTTAGGGTGATAGATGAACTCAGCTCCCGCCACTTCATTAAGGCTGACAGGAGCCGCTTTAAAGCCCTGACAGGTATCGGCAGAATTGATGGCGTCCGTGTAATGCTCATGAAGCCCCAGACCTACATGAATCTCAGCGGCCAGTCCGTCTCCGCAGCAATAAAATTCTACAAGCTTCCACCTGAAAGGGTCATTGTTGTATCGGATGACGTGGCGCTCCCCCTTGGTAGGATCAGGATACGCAAATCCGGATCTGACGGGGGCCATAACGGACTCAGATCAATATTTGAGGAGTGCGGAACAAATGCAGTCCCCCGCGTTAAAATAGGGGTGGGTGCTCCGGTGTTCCACGATATGGCCGACTGGGTTCTCTCACTCTTTGAGGGTGATGACAAAAAACATATTAACCGCATACTGCCTGTAGCTGCAGATGCGGCTACAGCTCTGCTCGCCGGAAATGTGGAAAAGACCGGCGGTGAGTACAACGGCAAGGTTATAGATTAAGGAGTGCTCCATGCAACCACTTTTTAGAGAGCTAAATGGACTAAAAGAGTTTGAGGAACTGGCTGAGGCTATAGAGGTCGGGAAAAGTCCCGCAGCTGCGGGCGGTCTCAGCGGAATACACAAAGCACATGTGGCGGCCGCCCTGTCTGCACGGACGGGAAGACCGCTCTTTGTCCTGTGCTCTGACGACATTGAGGCCGGAAGGGTGTCCGCTGACCTGGCTGCATTTCTTGGAGCCGGTGTCCCGGTACTTCCTCCCAGGGAATTCACCTTTCACACAACTGAAACCGCATCCAGGGGGTGGGAGCACCGCCGCATTGCAGTTTTAAGTAAAATGGAGAGCTCCCCTGTTACGGTGGCCTCCTATGAGGCCGCATCTATCCGGACCATACCACAAAAACTGTTAGACCATATCCGCACCAAACTGACAACCGGTGATGAGACCAACCTGGACTCCCTTATAGACGCCCTGGTCATGTCCGGTTACAAGAGGTCCTCCCAAGTTGAGGGTGAGGGCCAGTTTTCTGTGCGTGGAGGTATTCTGGACTTCTTTACACCCGGCGCTGAGGGACCCTGCCGTATTGAGTTCTTTGGGGATGAGATAGACACAATATTCCTCTTTGATGCGGAGTCCCAGCGGAGGACAACACAGCTGGACAGCGTTGTTATCCTGCCTGCTTCCGAAACCCTACCCGCATATGCACCGGGAGGAATAGGAGGTCTTATTGACGCCATAGGCGCCCTCCGCAGTAGGAGCAAGGGGGCGGCAGAGCTCAATAAGACCCTGAACTCTGATATAGACCGCTTGGAAAATGAAATAATCTTCCCGGCGGCGGACAGGTACTTGGACCTAATTTATCCGGACTTTGCCACTGCCCTGGACTACCTTCCGGAGGACGCCCTTGTAGTGCAGATTGACCACGGACGTATAGCTGACCGGGCTAAGACCTTTCTGTGGCAGCAGAACGAGGACATAAAAGCCCTGCTTGAGAGTGGAAAACTCCATCCAAAACACACCAAATTTGCCGCGGGGCTGGAAGCGCTGAACAGTGAGATATCGCTCTACCCCACTGTGTTTTTGGACTCCTTTATAGGTGCTGCATACCCCATTCCACCGCGTCTGATCACCGCATTTACAGTAAAACAACTCCCCTCCTACGGTGGCAGCATGGACACCGCAGTTTCAGATATACGCCACTACCTGGGGCGCAATTATTCCACCATTGTATTTTGTAAAAATGAGCTCAGAGCTAAGAACCTCCTGCAGATCCTGAGGGAAAATGATGTCCCCGCTGTACTTGACCTAGGGCTTTCCTCAGTACCCCCAAAGGGATCCTGCATTATAGCCCTCGGTAATGTATCTGCGGGTTTTGAATACCCGGGAATACAGCTAGCCGTTATAACGGAGGGCCAGATCTCCTCCGAGCGGACCACCAAGAAAAAGACCAAAAAGAAGTCCTCCCGAGACCACGTCAAATCCTACTCTGACCTGACACCCGGAGACTACGTGGTTCATGAACACCATGGCCTTGCACGCTTTCAGGGGATTGTTCCCATGCCTGTGGACGGTGTAGAGCGGGATTACATCAAACTTGCATTTGCAGGCTCGGACGCGCTTTACGTACCTGCCACACAGCTGGACATGGTTTCAAAATATATCGGCTCCGGAGAGGACGCCACAGTCAAGCTCAGCAAACTGGGCGGGGCTGAGTGGCACCGCTCAAAGACAAGAGCTAAGGCCGCCGCAAGGGAGCTTGCAAAGGAGCTTATAGAGCTCTACGCCCAGCGCCAACGTCACCCGGGATACACATTCCCCCCAGACAACGAGTGGCAGAAGGAGTTTGAAGAGGGATTTGAGTACGATGAGACAGACGACCAGCTCAGATCCGTTGAAGAGATAAAGCGAGACATGGAGTCCGCCCTCCCCATGGACAGACTCCTGTGCGGGGACGTGGGCTTTGGAAAGACTGAGGTGGCCCTCCGAGCCACAATGAAATGTGTCCTTGCGGGAAAGCAGGTTGCATTCCTTGCACCTACCACAGTCCTTGCCCAGCAGCACTACTTGACCGCCATCAAGCGTTTTTCAGGCTACCCCGTAAACATAGATGTAATGAGCCGCTTCAGAACCCCCAAGCAGCAGCAGGAGACAATCCGCAAGACAAGAGCCGGATCGGTGGATGTGCTTATAGGTACCCACAGAATTCTCCAGAAGGATATAGAGTTCAAGGATTTTGGACTCCTGGTGGTGGATGAGGAGCAGCGCTTTGGCGTGACACACAAGGAGCGCCTGAAGGACATAAGCCGTCAGGTGGACGTCCTTACCCTCACAGCAACCCCTATACCCCGCACATTGAATATGGCACTCTCTGGCATTAGGGACCTCTCATCACTGGAGGAGGCACCCCGTGACCGCCACCCTGTACAGACCTATGTCCTGGAATATGACCTAGGTGTAGTGCTTGACGCCATACGCCGTGAAGTCGGCAGAGGGGGTCAGGTGTTCTACCTGCATAACCGCGTGGAATCAATTGAGCAGACCGCCTCCCGCCTGTCAAGAGAGCTTGAGGGCATAAGCATTGCCACAGCCCATGGACGTATGAGCGAGAGGGAACTCAGTGACACAATGTCCAAGATGGACCAGGGCGAGATCCAGGTCCTTGTTTGCACCACAATTATCGAAACAGGAATAGACATCCCCAACGTCAACACCCTCATCATTGAGGATGCGGACCACCTGGGGCTATCCCAGTTGCACCAGATACGCGGCAGAGTCGGCCGCTCACAGCGCCATGCATACGCCTACCTGACCTACAGGAGGGGCAAAGTTCTAACGGAAATTGCTGAAAAACGCCTCAATGCCATACGAGACTTTGCTGAATTTGGTGCCGGCTTTAAAATTGCCATGCGTGACCTGGAGATCAGAGGCGCCGGAAACATTCTTGGCCACTCCCAGTCAGGCCACATGATAAACGTTGGATACGACATGTACCTCAAGCTTCTTGAGGAGGCCGTCCTTGAGGAGCGCGGTGAAGCACCCAAGTCACAGGCGGACTGCACAGCGGACCTATTGGTATCTGCCGGTATCCCGGACATCTATGTGCCTGACTCCGGACAAAGGATGGACCTCTACAGACGCATAGCCCTTGTCAGGACAGAGGACGACTCCTCCGACCTCATCGACGAGCTTATCGACCGCTATGGCGACATACCAAAGAACGTCCACGCGCTCATCAGGATTGCCCTGCTGCGCTCTGCCGCGGGGGAACTGGGAATCTCTGAAATATCCCAGAAGGATAAGCACCTCAACCTCGTCATGGCACAGCCCGACCTCCGCGCCATCAGTCTCATCTGCAGCGACCCCAAGTACAAAAGGAATATTTTCTTCAGTGCCGGAGACAAGTCGTATATCTCCCTCAGAATAACAAAGGATACAGATATCCTCTCGGTAGCAGAAGCTCTGGTAAAAAACCTACACGCATACACGGAACATGATTGACAAACCGCCACATGTTGTGGTATTCTAAAGCTTGGAAAACGTCGGAGTGGCGGAATTGGCAGACGCCCGGGACTTAAAATCCCGTGGGAGCGATCCCGTGCCGGTTCGACCCCGGTCTCCGGCACCATTTTACACGGGGACGTGTACATTGTTTAATATGCTCCCTTCAAAGTTGATAGATGAGTCTAAAAACCATCTGTAAACCTTGAAGGGAGCATATTTATGTCAAAAAAGGTATAGACCTATTTGTCGCAATATGTAACAGGAACGCTGACGTATATCGACTGACTTTGTTAAATTGTTAATATATAATTACTATTGGTACTCCGAAGAAGAGTGGATAGGCAATTCATATGAAAGTGAGGTTCTGTAGTCATTCAGTGAAAAAAGATATAGGGAGTGTCACGATTGTAGAAAAGCTGAAAAAACGAAAGGAGCATCATATGAAAAGCAAACTGCGCAAGTATCTCTCAATGACGCTATGTGTGATTTTTCTGTTTGCACTGATGCCGGCCGCAAACGCAGTGGATGAGGATCCCCCCGCGGACGAGGGCACCCAGGCGTTGCAGTACGAAATTGAGACTGAAGTGTTTGACTGGGGCGAAGGCGTAAGCAAAATACATATCGACATGAAAAGTGAGATTCCTGAAGGATCCATTAATACCGAAACCTTTGAAGTTACTGCTAAAGGGTACAAGTATAGCGAGTACGTGGATGACGGTGATGGCGGTTTTACAGTTGTTGAGAAGACCGAGGACTTTATTAGAGAAGTTACGGCCGTTGAAGTAAATGGAAGTAAAGTCACCTTAGTCCTAGAGAACGAATATGGATTCTTAGGTCCTAAAGAAGGACATGGAGTCTCCTATGCCGAGTACCTTGTGGAACAATTGAAACCAATAGAGTTAAGCGATACAGAGACAATTTCTGTGGGCGACAAGACGTACTCAAGTTCACGCACATTCAATACCTTGGTTGACGCGTTCGAGGCCGGTAGATATGTGTGCGATTATACCTTTGAAGGTGAAAATCCGTGGACAAAAGAACCTGAAACAACGAAAGTAACTGGATTGGACTATAGGCTGTACAAGCCCCAAGCCGGGGAAGGTCAAGCTGCACTTATAGTTTGGATGCACGGTGGCGGCGAGGGCGGTAGCGACAATAGGATTCAAATTACCGCAAATAACGTCATGGAGTGGTCTAAAGAAAAATACCAGAACCTGTTTGATGGCGGAGCATATGTCCTAGCACTACAGGCTCCTACAGCTTGGGGACCTGCGTACAATGAAGCGGTTCTAGGTGCAATCAAGGAAATAATAGCTACAAACAATATAGACAGTAACCGTGTGTACATTGGCGGTTGCTCAATGGGTGGCTTAGGTACATGGCTGGCCATCATAGAGGAGCCTGAACTGTTTGCAGCAGCCTTCCCTATCTGCCCCGCATATCTACCCACAGCGGCAGAGTTGAAAGTTGTTAAGAACCTCCCCATCTGGATAATAAACGCAACAGAGGACGGAACCATGGCCATGGCGGCGGGCGCATATAACGGGCTCAAGGCTCAGGGTTCTGAAAACATCTACATCTCACAGTTCAGCGAGGTAAATCTTGATGGAAATCCATACATACCTCACTTTGTCTGGGTGTATGTCCACAATGATTTCTCTGAGGTAACAGACGGAGATTTCCTATATGATGCAGATGACGAAATAGTATACGATGACGAAGAGTACCCCGATGGTTGGATATGTGAAGACTCATTCTCTCCAGAGGACCTAGGTTATGGTTCATTCAAAGCGTGGCTTGCAGACCAGGAGCGTCCTGCACCAAAGATATTTGACGTAACGCTAGAATGTTTTGACTGGGGACAGAATGTTACAACCATCACCATAGATATGGGAGTTGATGTCTCTGGAGCTGACATAACTGCTGATACTTTCGAAGTATCCGCAATGGGGCTCTCATACTTTGATTGGGGACAGTTCAAGGATATTACTGCCAACTTCCCAAGAATAGTTGAAAGCGTTGAAATTGATGAGCAATTTGTTACTCTTAAACTAACAACAAACTTTAGCGAAGGTACTGCTGCAGGAAACGGATTTTCGTACTACAAAGTGGTGCAGACAAAGGACATCGGCGATATAAAAGCTAGAAGTATTGCTTATGCCCAGGATAAAGTGTCTGAACCGCTCGTAGATCAGTTTCTTGAACGCACGTATGCCCCTGAAACAGACAATGAACTTAACTACCGCCTCTTTGTTCCCGAAGCACCTCAGTACAGGAGCATGCCTATAAATGAGGATGGATATCCATTGGTTCTCTGGCTCCACGGTGCAGGTGAAGGCGGATCAGATAACCACGCTCAGATCACAGCTAACAGAGTTACAGCTTGGATTGAGCCTGAGGCACAAGAGATCTTTGGCGGTGCGTTTATCATGGCACCTCAGAATCATCAGCCTGCAAAAACATTGGGAGCACTTAATGAATTGTTGGAGGAGTACAACGGAACGAATGGTAAACCTAAGATTGACCGCAACCGTCTGTACATCGGTGGCTGCTCCATGGGTGGCGCAGGGACTTGGAACACTATCCTGGAAGCTCCCGACATGTTTGCTGCGGCATTTCCAATTTGCCCGGCATCGACCCCCACCACAGCCCAGCTTGAGACTCTGTACTACATGCCCATATGGCTGATCCATAGCATAACTGACAACACATG
>CAZIVK010000016.1:0-11748 GCA_964542515.1 uncultured Oscillospiraceae bacterium
AATTTACCACCACAAGACCTTATTGTCAAGACCGAATTACCGATTTATTTATCGCGGTGCAGACCGGAACCGCCAAAATATGGCATATCATTTATGGCATTAATATCTTCAGTAGTCATTTCAAAGCCTGAAACAGAAATATTTTCAAGTATCCTTAAGGGAGTCTGGGATTTTGGCAATGGTAGCACACCGTTTTGTAGGCACCACTTAATACATATCTGGGCAACCGACTTGTTGTACCGGCCGGCAATCTCCTTAAGCTTTAGGTTTGACAGCATGCTGCCAGACCCAAGGGGACTCCACGCTTCAACTAAAATATCATTTTCAAGGCAGAACTTCCACGTCCCCTGCTGTGTGTAACCAGGGTGAAACTCAATCTGGTTTGCCATAGGTTTTATGGTAGCAGTTTCCATAAGTGGCACCAAGTGCCTAACGAGGAAGTTGCTCACGCCTATAGCCCTGACCTTACCTTCTCTATAGAGCTTCTCCATTGCCCTCCATGTTTCAGCATTAACACTCTGCCAATCTTTAGAGTTCTTCTCTACAGCTGGCCAATGAATTAGGTAGAGATCTAGGTAGTTTGTACCAAGCCTCTCAAGAGTCTTCTGAAATGCGGCGAGGGTTGTTTCATAACCCCTATCTGCATTCCACACCTTTGAGGTAACAAATATATCCGACCTCTTTACTCCGGAAGTAGCGATGGCCCTACCTACGCCCGTCTCATTGCGATATATGGCGGCGGTATCCACGTGGCGATATCCATACTCGAGAGCGGACTTAACTGCGCCAATAACTACATCTCCATCCGGGATTTGCCATGTACCAAAACCAATTCGAGGAATAGCAACGCCGTTATATAGGGATAGATGTTGATCAAAATTCATGGTACCCTCCATATCCAATATTCACTTACTCAAATGTTTATGGCCTCGATAGTTTTGCCGAACAATTTCATAGCGGTCGTAGGCCTTTGCAACACTGTCCTCCCACGAGATGTAGAGTTCATCCATTGCTCTCATCCCAACCTCTTTGAGAAGGGATTTATCCTGGCCTGCACCTGCCAACACTCCTGCTAAGCCCTCTGAACTTTCATCTATGAGGAGTCCGTTGCGCCTATCTAGCACCCCTTCTCCCGCTGCGCTACCCGCTATCAGGACACTCGCAAGTCCACAGGATGCGGCCTCACGAACAACAATCCCGTTGGTGTCAAAAGTGGATGGAAAGAGGAAGAGGTCTGCAAGACAAAAGTATGCCCTCAACAGCTGCCTATCCCTTATAGCTCCGGTGAAAATACATTCAGAAGCAAGACCGATATCAGAGGCATATGACTCAATTTCAGCCCTGTCAGTTCCGTCACCTACAAAAATCATCTTAAATGTGCCGTGCCTCTCTTTAAGAAGCTTGAGCCCATCAAGAATTATCCGGATGCCTTTATACCACATTAGACGGCCCACAAACAGATAGACGGCAGTGCTTTGAGGGAGGCCATGCAGATCACGCAGTTTCTGTTCCTCTTCAGGCAGAACCCTGCCCCTGGGGAAATCAACTCCGTTCTCCATTACAAGGTAATCCCCGGTATACCCAAGGCTCTTTAGGTTCTCACCGGCGCCCTTACTGACAACCCATACATCATCACAGGCTTCAATATTGTTGATAATATACTTAGCAGCGGTGTTTTGTATGTGTTCGGATGAAACTATCTTAGCTATATCTATATCATATTTTGTGTGATAAGTAAATACTATTGGTACATGAATTATTTCTCTTAGAGTACGGGCATACATTGCCGAAACAAAGGGACAGTGCAGGTGAACAAGGTCGATGTCCCTCCGTTTGGCTCTCCTCAGAACAGAGAGATTAAATGGATAGCCCGTGCGATAGCCCACAAACTTTGTGGTGTTAATACTGGGATACCTATAGACGGGAAAGTCGTAATTATCCACCACATCCGGATACTGGGGAGTAATGACAGTTGACTGACCGTACTTCTCATTTATTATCTTTGCATAATTAAAAACAACATTTGCCACTCCGTCAATAACCGGTGGAAAGGAGTCATTTAGCAGGCACACATTCATTTCATCACCTACTTCAATTTTTCAACATTATACCAGATGCTTTTGTAGCTCTGCAAGTCTCTCTTTTGTTATAAGCGCTTCCTTATCGCTCCCCTTCAACTTGACAATGTAGGTCCAGCGCCCATAGGGGTAAATTTTTGAGACTGCAGCTACGTTAATGATAAATGCCCTGTGACTCCTAAAGAAATTGCCATTATTTATCCTTTCCCAGATGTCATTAAGGCTTTCAGAAGTGGGATATATACCGTCTACAGATACAATATATGTGCTCCTGTTTTCCCTATATGCCAGGACAATATCCGATATCGGAACAAGTGTTATGCTCTCCTTTGACTTGATCATGAGTGTAGGATTTACAGGAACCCTCTCCCGGGACAGTTTCTTTTCCAGCTTCCTCAGAGTCTGACGCACCCTGTCCACTTTAAATGGTTTGAGCAGATAGTCAAAAGCGTAGACCTCGAAGGCATCGGGCATGTATTCACTGTGACCTGTGGCAAAGATGATTGCTATCTCCGGAAGGGTGTCCGATATCTCCTTAGCAGCTTCAACTCCGGTCAACAGGGGCATCTCCACATCAAGAAATACCACATCAGGTCTGAGCTCGGAACAGCGGCGGACTGCTTCTTTGCCGTCCGCCGCTTCTCCCAAGTATTCAAAACCATCCAGTGTGTCGATAATTTTCCTCAATACCAGACGCATTCCGGCATCGTCATCGGCAACGAACACTTTTAACGCCATTTACTACTTCTCCCTCTTTTTGAGATGGGAGGACCAAGTATTTCCATCAATACTATTCCCCTACGAGCTTCTTTAAGGGTGATGGGCGCTTGCTTTGGTGCTCTTGCTTTGGTCTTAGGTTCTGGCCTTTTCATATGCTAGACCCCCTCTAGTCTGAAGAGGTGTCAGTTTCCGATCCGGATATGTTGTTTCTCATCTGTGTATCGGAAATAACGTTCTCCATGTTGTAGTAGTCCATGACGCCCATGCGTCCTTCACGTAATGCTGTTGCGAGTGCCTTTGGTACCTCAGCTTCTGCCTCAACGACCTTAGCTCTCATCTCAACAACGGATGCCTTCATCTCCTGCTCACGAGCAACGGCCATTGCACGGCGCTCCTCAGCCTGAGCCTGGGCAATGCGTTTATCAGCTTCGGCTTGGTCGGTTTGTAGCTGTGCGCCTACGTTTCTGCCCACATCCACGTCAGCTATATCAATTGACAGGATTTCAAATGCTGTTCCCGCTTCAAGTCCTTTACCAAGAACTGTTCTGGATATTTTATCCGGATTCTCAAGAACATCCTTATATGACTCAGAACTACCTATAGTGGTGACGACGCCTTCACCAACACGAGCGATAATAGTCTGCTCACCGGCACCACCAACTAGTCTATCAATGTTAGCACGGACAGTAACTTTAGCTTTAGCTTTGAGTTCAATTCCGTCCTTAGCAATTGCGGCTACAATAGGTGTCTCTATTACCTTGGGGTTGACGCTCATCTGTACAGCTTCTAGAACATCTCTACCTGCAAGGTCAATGGCTGCAGCTCTTTCAAATTCCAGAGCAATTTCCGCTCTCTGTGCGGCAATTAGGGAGTTTACCACGCGGTCTACATTACCACCTGCGAGGTGGTGTGCTTCCAACTTGTTAATAGAGAGATCAAGGCCAGCTTTAGCTGCCTTTATCATAGGGTTAACAATTCTGCTTGGTACAACGCGCCTTAGTCTCATTCCAACCAATGTTAAGATACCAATTTTGACATTGGCGGCAAGAGCGCTAATCCATAATGTTACAGGAACGAAACTAAAAAATAAGCTAAGTACCAGTGCCGATGCTGCAATAATTACATAAATATACCAATACTCCATTTATATATCCTCCATTCTCTATTTGCGTTTTGAACGTACGACTATGCGGTTTCCTTCTACTTCTATGACTTCTACCTCAGTACCCGTGTTTATGTACTCCCCTTGGCTTACTACATCGAGCTTAACTCCATCAAAATCAACGTTCCCGGCGGGACGCAGAGTGTTTGTTGTAATTCCGCTCTTTCCGAGCAGGTACTGCATATCCTCAACGCCTGAGAATCCAGTTTCGGAATTGAGTTTCTCATCCAGCACCAGTTTCTTGGGAAGGTACCCCTTCGAGGCCAAATAGATCGATATCGAGAGCAGGAGCACCAGGAGCGCTGCAAGCACAGCGGACATGATTAGACCTTGAGCAAATGTCTTTGCAGTCAGAATAATATCAACTATAAGGCATAGTATACCAAGACCTCCGGCCACTCCAAAACCTGGTTCTAACATCTCAACCACTATCAGAGCCATTCCTATAACAAACAATACAATAGATATTACAGGTACTGTGCTAAAAAATTCTGCCAAACCCATGGGATCACCTCCAATAATATTTGTTACCTATAATATAAACCATAAAGAAGCGGACTACAATGGCAATCGGCTGAAAAGTACATACAGTACTCCAAACTGTCGTTTTAGACGTCTGAAGACCTCGGCACTTTCCCTTCAAACACAGTCTTATTGTCGTTAGAATATACACGGAGTTCCCCTCCGTATGAACTTATTATGCGTCGGCAAATTGCGAGCCCCATACCTTCTCCGCCCTTTACCCTTGTTGTAAAGCCCGCCTCAAAGATCTTTTCCCACAGTGATGGATGAATAGGGGGACCGTTGTTGCTGATTTTAAAACAGTGGTTCTTTAAGTCCTCAAAAATTTCTACCTTTATCCGCTTAGCTATGCCCGGCTGGAGCTCCATAAGGGCGTTTACGGAGTTGTCAATTATATTACCCAAAACCTGGCACAACTCCCACTCCGGCAAAATTATATCAGCCAGTGTGGAACGTACCTCCACCTCAGCCGCTATACCGCGCGCCTCACACATCATTACTTTTGCCTGAAGTATTGCATTTACAGCGGGTTTGCCAGTTTTAAGTACGCGACTTACCTTCTGAATGTCCTGGTATACCTTTTCAAGATAACCCTGTGCCTCAGTAAACTCCTCCAGTTCAACCAGTGTGTAGACAACCTGCAAATGGTTCATGAAGTCATGCCTTTGAGCTCTGAGTGTGTTGTTTAGATCCTCTAAGTTTATAATTGATCTCTCAGTTTGCCGCAATTTCATGCTGAGCTTTACAAGAGGGCGTAAAGAGAGAATTGTAATCATGCTGCCTGTAATAGCAATCAGGGTCAGGAAAAACAGAAGAGCAAACTCATATTCATTTAAGCCGACCTTGTCCGACGCAAAGGCATATATCAGGATAAGCACAATTCCCGCAGTCTCAACCAACATTATCAGAGACAGAAGAACTATAGCTCTCTTTAGGTTGTACTCTCTTTTCATTGTGCCCCTCCTTATCAAGTCATAGTATCTTTAATAAAGCGCTCTGCATTTCTGTAGAATATTTTTTCTGTCTGCCGCACTGAGAACCCTGAATTCAAGAACACCTCCGCTAATCTAGGTATAGCTGCTACATCATCCAATTCTTCAGGCCATGAACTGATGCCATCAAAATCTGAACCCAGTGCAACACAGTCCTCTCCACCCACATTAACCATATGCTGCGCATGCATAACAATGTCCTCCATAGTGCAGTCTTCATTAATAAAAGGTGCATAGACGTCCCCGGTTCGTGGTTTTACAAAGGCACCACAAAAGTTTAGCCCAGCAACGCCACCACAGTTGCCAAGGGTGCGCAGCATGTCATCCGTTAAGTTTCTAGAGCACGATGCTATACTCCTTGCATTTGAGTGTGAGGCCGTAAATGGCTTTTTGGAGATTCTAGCCACATCCCAAAACCCCTCATCAGACAGGTGGCTCACATCCACAGCTATACCCAAGCGCTGACATTCACGTACAAACTCTATCCCATGCGTCGAGAGACCACAGCGGGAATATTCCTCTGTTATATTGGGGTACCCAACTCCGTTTTTGTAGTTCCAGGTCAATGTAATGAGGCGCACACCCTTTTTATAGAAGGAATCCAGAAGATCTATATCACAGTTCAAGATTCCGCTGTCCTCTATGGTGAGAAAGGCTGATACCTTTCCGGCCGTCTCATTTTTCATCAAATCATTTGCGCTTCCCGCAAAGGCAATTTCAGTGTTGTTAAGAGATAGCTGGGTATGGAAGTAATCTATGATATTTATACAGCGCTTGTGGTAATCCGGTACTTTTTCCGTTGGAATAAATACAGCAAAGAACTGAGCGGCACAGTGTGAAGCTTTAAGGCGCTGTATATCAACCTGCAAGCTATTTTCCGCCAGAGGTAACGGTGCGTCACCCCTAAAAGCTCTGGACAGAGTATCACAGTGCAAATCTATAAATTTCAAAATATTCCCCCTCTTTTTTGTCCTGTTATATATTTATCATTATATGAGCTTATTAGAACCATGTCAATATAGCCAACGTCAAAGCAACCGGTGCTGACATAAAATCCTACACCGGTTGCTTACCAAAAGTATTAATATTTACCCGTTCATGAATCTCGCTAAAAAGTCCTTGGTCTCCTGTCTTTCCGGCTGGGCAAATATCTTTTCGGGAGGACCCTCCTCACAGATGACTCCGGCGTTCATGAAAATGACGTGACTCGAAACGTCGCGGGCAAAAGCCATCTCATGGGTCACCACGATCATAGTCAGACCCTCCGACGCTAGCGTGCGCATAACAGCCAAAACCTCACCTACCATCTGGGGGTCTAGTGCCGATGTGGGTTCATCAAATAGAAGGATTTCCGGCTCCATGGCAAGGGCACGTGCAATAGCTACACGCTGCTGCTGTCCACCTGAAAGCTGGTGTGGCTTTGCGTTAATGAATGGCGACATTCCAACCTTGTCCAAATAGCTGAGAGCCTTCTCCCTTGCAACCGCCTTGTCCGTCTTAAGGACCTTGATCATGCCTACCATACAGTTTTCAAGTGCAGTCATGTTGCTGAACAGGTTGAAACTCTGAAATACCATGCCAACTTTAGAGCGATAGGTCTGGATGTTGGTATTCTTTTCAAGAATATCGTTACCATGGAACTTGATTTCACCGCTGGTTGGTGTCTCTAAGAGATTGATGCAGCGGAGCATAGTTGACTTGCCTGACCCCGATGAGCCTATGACACAGACCACATCACCCTTGCTAATGCAGAAATCTATGTCCAACAGTACTTTGTTGTTACCAAATGACTTGCTCAGGTGCTGAATCTCTAAAATATTCTCTCTGCTCACTGACCGACACCTCCCCTTTTACTGTGCCTGAAGAGGCCGCTTGTATGTGCAAGCGTGTCCCTCGTGGCGAGGTCATAGCTGTCAGGTCCATCCATCTTCTTCTCAAAATAGCGGAGTAGCCTTGAGAAGAACACGGTCATCATAAGATACATAACCATGGCGATGGTGTTGGCTTCAAAATATGTATAGAATGTACCCGCAACCGATTTAGTTGCAAAGAACAGTTCAACCGTACCTATAACAGATAGGACACAGGTGTCCTTGATATTGATAATTAGGTTATTTCCAATCTGGGGCATAATGTTCCGAAGCGCCTGAGGAAGGACAACACTAGACATGGTCTGGATGTGTGTAAGACCAATGGCTTTAGCACCTTCAACCTGACCCACGTCTACAGATAGGATTCCTCCACGTACTGTCTCAGCCATGTAGGCGCCGGTGTTGATGGATACAATGAAGAATGCAGCAAACCACATACTCATATTTATACCAAACAGCGCAGACGAGCCATAGTATATGAACATGGCCTGTACCATCATAGGGGTGCCTCGGAATATCTCAACGTATACGTTCAAAATAAGATGAACAAACTTTAGGAGGATCTTTTTAATAAGTCCGTCCCGGCTTGTTATAGGAATTGTCTGGATGGTACCTACAACAAATCCAATTATACAACCTATAACTGTTCCCACGAGCGCAATCAACAGAGTGGTCCCGGCTCCACGGAGCAAGGAGGAACCATATCTGTCTACAATAAAAACAATCCTACCCCAAAAATCCGATGGTAACGAGCTCATAAATACCCCCCTTTCGTCCAGGTTTTAATTAGTTACTAAGAGGCTGAACAGATATTGCCTCTGCCATCATTTCTTCATAGTCCTCAACAGTGAGAGTTGCAAGGGCTTCATTGAGCTTTGCTAGGAGGTCGGAATTTCCCTTTTTGACCGAAATACCTATGTTGATTTCCTCTTCAGATACTGCAAACTCATCACCGGAATCAGTAAAATCAAGAAGTACCATGTCCGGATATACCATTAGCGCTGCTTTCGCAGTGGGCATATCTGTGGCTACAATATCAACTTTTCCGGAATCAAGTGCTACCAGCATAGTGGGGGCTGATTCTACTGCAGCGAGGATTTTTGCGTCACTGATCTGGGGCAGGCACACATCATACCAAACAGTGTTTATCTGGGATGTGGCGGTTGCTCCGGCTAGATCCGCTACGCCTTTAGCTTCTGCGTAGGGGGAGTCCTTTGTTGTAAGGGCCACTATAGACGCGTAGTAGTAAGGTTCTGTGAAATCTATAGTCTCAAGCCTCTCAGCTGTTATAGACTGGCCGGCAATAACGGCGTCAACAGTTCCGGTCTGAACGGCTACTGGTAAGCTATCCCAGTCAATTTTCTGGATTTCCAGTGTGTAGCCCATTTTGTCTGCAAGATATTTGGCCATCATGACGTCATAGCCAAATGCAAAGTCATTACTGCCCTTAATTGGAACAGCTCCGTTGGAACTGTCAGGCTGAGCCCAGTTGTATGGAGCATACCCACACTCCATACCAACGCGCAGTACGGGTTTGCCATTATTTTCTCCTGGGGCGGGTGTCTCAGCACATGCGGCTATAGTAAAAACCATAAGCAGTGCAATTATCAGAATTCTAATGTTTTTCATTCATACCATCCTTTAGAAAGTTTTTTTGTCCAAATGAGAAAAGACCGGGGTATCACTACATGTGCACCCACGGTCTTAAATTTCAATTAAAAAAACCAATGATAGCGCAACACTTCACGTGACAGTCCGCAACATATTCTGTTGCGGCCCAACACCACTCCAATTAGGCTAGAGTGACATTTCGGCGGTAATCCCTTTTGTCTGTGACAGTTGCCTAACATAATCACAGAGTACTCTTGATGACCGCTCCTCTATCTCAAATATTCAATTAATAGTAACGTTAACACACATTGGTGCTGATGTCAATCTTTTTACACATTCCACTCAAGTATCTTACTGAAAAATAACGAGAGCTCGGGAGTCTGTGGATTTTTAAATAAGTCTGTACTATCACCGTGCTCAAGCAACCTGCCGTTGTGAAGAAACATGATCTTATCACATGCTTTCTTTGCAAAGCCCATCTCATGTGTCACAAGAATGATATTGAGCCCCTCGTTGCGCAGCTTCTTTATCATATCAAGGACCTCATTTGTTAGCTCAGGGTCAAGGGCACTGGTGGGCTCATCCAAAAGGAGTAGCTTTGGCTTTATAGCTATAGCGCGGGCAATGGCTATACGCTGCTGTTGTCCGCCTGACAGCTCGTGAGGAAATTTATTACCGTCCTCAGAGAGACCAAACCTCTTTAGTAGGTTGTGGGCAATACCCTCAGCGTCCGCCTTACTGTGTCCATGGACATTGATCAGTGGAAGTGTTATGTTCTGTATACCTGTCAGATGGTTAAACAGTCCTTTAGCTTGGAAAACAAAGCCAAGGTTCCTCCTATGTGCTAGGAGGTTTTTTTCATCGAAGCTCATTTTTCCCCCATCGAACAGTACATTTCCCGATGTTGGTGCAATGAGTCCCCCCAGTATCCTCAGGAGTGTTGACTTACCCCCGCCTGATGGACCAATTATTGCCAGTGCTCCAAAGTTTTCAGTACAACTTATGTCCCGGAGGACCTCTTTCTCATCGGCAAAGCTCTTGCTGACTTCTTGAAGGTCAATTCTCATAGCTAAACCTCCTCTCCAGGTTTCTTGTTACCATAGAGATGGGGAATGTCAGCAGCAGGTAGAGAACCCCAAGAAAAATGTAGTTTTCAAAGATGGCAAAGTTTGTGGCGCTGATTTCCCTTATGGTCTGGGTGAGCTCTATGACAGATATGAGCGACAGCAGGGATGAGTCCTTAATTATTGAAGCAAACTGCCCCGCAAGGGATGGAAGTGTCCTTTTGATTATCTGAGGAATTATGATAAGCCTCATTGTCTGGGTCTTTTCAAGGCCGATTGCCTTGGCGGCTTCAAGTTGAGTCCCCTCAATGGAGTCCACTCCACCCCTGATTATTTCAGAGATGTAGGCTCCTTCAAAGATAGAGAGAATTAACACACCGGCAAAAAACCTGTTGCTTATACCCCAGGCGGTTCCAATTATATAGAAAAATAGGTAAACCTGCATTATCATGGGTGTACCACGAATAAACTGCACATATATCTTGGATATATATGATATGGGCAGGAAGTTAGACCTGCTGCCGACAGCGGAAAGAAAGCCCAGCAACAGGCTGAACACAAGGCTTACAACGCTGAGAAGCACCGTAGTCTTAAAGCCTTGAAATAACCGGATCCTATACTTCCAAAGAAAAGCAAAATCCAGTTCCATGTTGAGGCGCTTAAGAGATATCCAGAAAAACAATCCAAACACTATAAGAGCCAGCGTGATATTGAGTGCTGTCCTGAGTGCTCCTGTCTTTTCCCCGTCCTTCTTTACAAATAACCTACGAAGCGTCATGATTTACGTCGGTAAAAAACCATTCAAAGTTGTAGTCGTCAAATGCCTCTTTCTCCTCTTTTAGATGGTCCTCAGTTATCTTGTCAAAGCCGCCCTCCTCATAGAACTTGTCTATGAACTCATTCAGCTTTCCGAGAAGCTCAGTGTCTCCCTTTTTCACACCAACTCCCCAGTACTCAACGTCCTGGAAGGGTATGTAGACCGCTTTTGTGGTGTCCGGGTTATTCTTGTTGTTTCTATAGATAGTTAGTTGGTCATAAATGAAAGCATCCGCTTTACCTTGAATAACCTCGGTAACACAGGCGCTCTCATCCGGGAGCGATAGTACTTCTGCATTAGGCAGGTTCTTTTCTGCATAAATATGCCCTGTAGAACCGGTCTTAGCCGCTATTACCATACCCTCCTTATTTAGATCCTCAGCTGTTTCTACCGACGACTCACTGTTAACAAGAAGTGCAAGTAGTGCTTTAGCGTAGGGCTTGGAGAAGTCAATCTTTTCTAGGCGCTCCTCCTTAATTGTCATAGAGGATATAACCATATCAACTTTATCCGTCTGCAGTGACGGTATTAGCCCGTCCCAACTGATGTTTTCAATCCTCACAGGCCTACCCAGATACTCACCGAATGCCTCAGAGAAGTCAACGCTTACGCCCATTGGGTTTCCCTGGTCATCCTTAGTTTCAAATGGTGGATAGGCTAGCTCCATGCCCACAACCAGTTCATTTTCCTGTCCGTCAGCACAACCGGCAAACAGTGTCAGTGTTAAGGTAATTATGAGTAGCAAAGTGATTCTCTTTTTCATTTTCCGTCCTTCTTTCACGTTAGCTATATTCCAAATCCTTTAGGTGGCTTAGCTTCAAATGTCAGCTGCTCAGTGGTAAAGGGGTGCTTGAGTGCCAACTTTACGGCATGTAGGCCCATACGCCCGAGAGGGTCAGTCTTAGCGCCAT
>CAZIVK010000017.1:0-11443 GCA_964542515.1 uncultured Oscillospiraceae bacterium
GTATCAAGATAAAATAAAAGTTAACATGCTAGGGGAGTTCTCTATTACCTATGGGGACATGCCAATCCTACTTCAACAGGGGCGTGACAACAAGGTTCAGCTTCTATTGCAGTATTTTCTTTATAACCATAACAATATGATGTCCACAGAGGACATCTATAACGACATGTATTCGGTGCAGGACGCAGCTGACCCTGCTCATCTAATCCGTGTCAATGTCTATCGCCTAAAAAAAGTAATCTCGGAATCCGCTCTGCCGGAACATAACTACATACAGCGCACAAAACGCACCTATCACTGGACCCGTGACATACCGTGTGAAACGGATGTGGATAACTTTACTGTTGCGGCAAAGACCGCACTATCGGCCGCCCAAGCGGATAGCGTTTCACACAGTAGTAAACTTGAGGCCTGTCGCAAGGCCCTGGACCTCTACACCGGCGAGCTACTCCCAGGACGCGGTGATAGACGCTGGGTAGCCGTTGAAAGCTTAAAATTAAAGCGTATATACATACAGTGCATTGACACTATGGCTAACCTCTGCAAGGAATCCAAAGAGTATGATGAACTTCTGGAATACATGGATCGAGCTCTAGTAATATATCCCTCAGAGGAAGCTCTGCATTCTCTCAAAATGAGCTGTCTGTTTGAGTTGCGCCGTTTTCCCGAGGCTATCCAGGCCTTCAACATAGCAAACAATGCCATATACACCCAGCTTGGTGTGCCCCCCTCTAAGAAACTCCTAGCTCTCTACTCCAAAATGAGCCAGGAGACAATGGGCGTCAAAGCCAATTTGAATAACATAAAGGACTCCCTTACAGAGGGGCCCAGTGACTCCGGGGCATACTACAGCAGCTACCCCACATTTGTAGAGGCATACCGCATAGTTGCAAGAACCGCAGAGCGCAGCGGTCAGTCTGTCTACCTCATGCTTTTGGAGCTTAACATTGATGAAAGTGAGCAACAGGAGGAGCGCGCCCAAAACGCAATGAACTCACTAGAAACTTCAATTGGCCAATCACTGCGCCGCGGTGACTTGTTCACCAGATACAGTGCCGCCCAGTTCCTCCTACTCCTATTAGGTATTAACAAGGAAAACTGTGAAATTGTATTTGAACGCATAAAACGCAATTGGAAACAGGAATGGAACGGACGCAGAATCCACCTTAGCCACCGGGAAATCTCCTCTGTAGATGCTCCTTCCAGCCCCGCCACCCTCTCTTTTAGGGAGGCCTCTAAGCTCTGGGGGGACTGACATAATCATCTAGTAATTAACCACAAGTAATTATCTCATATTCACAAGGAGAAGTTGTTTTAAACAGCTTCTCCTTTTTTTATCACAAATTTCTCTTAACTTTTAAAATGTTATGGAACTTGTGACGTTTGCTTTGCTAAGATATTGGTATAAGAGGTGATGCACTATGCAGGCAAGCAAGAAATATGTGAATTCTCCCAACTTCATATCTATATGCATTGATGCATCTGCTGATAATGATTCTTCCGGGCGAATCTACCACAGATACTCGGAAGGTCCAGTTAAATTCAAGTCTTTATTTCAAATGCTCTCGGCAACAGAAAAACTATGCGACACAGTTAAATTTCCGCAATCCTCCACAGAAGCACGCAGCTTCAGACGGGTGAAAAATATACAAAAGCAGGAAACGGAGAAGATTATTATGGCTGCAGAAGAAGTAATGAAACAGCGCGGTGAAAAGGGAACCTTTATTGTAAATGTTCAGTTTAGGCAAAACGCCACCTGGCAAGGACAAGTTGTCTGGGTAGATAAAGACAAGACCCTGAGCTTCCGAAGCGCCCTTGAACTCCTAAAGCTTATTGACAGTGCTCTTGATGTGCAAGAATCCGATAACAACGACTAATAAATTACCCACAACTTGAAAGGAGCGCAAAGAAATGTATAAGAGATTACGTAAGCCGCTATCCTATGTACTTGCATTCATCCTCATAGTCTCACCACTGGGCTCCATTGGTGCAACAGCATCCACCGACCCCGGCAGCGCCTAGCAGATAGAGACAAATGACCAAGAACCCATCTATGAAACCATCAAAACCGCTATGACCGCCGTTGAAACAGGTCACCTTGTGCTGTCCACTCTACACACGTTGGGAAGTGGCAACACAATTGAGCGTATTATTGACATTTTCCCACCAGCCCAGCAGCAGCAAATCCGCACACAACTAGCAATGCTGCTCAGTGCTGTCGCGTCTGAGCAACTCGTTCCTGCTATCAGCGGAGGCGTTATTCCCGCATTTGAAATAATGCACGTAAATGACGCAATCCGTAACATGATTAGGGAAGGAAAGGCACACCAGGTTGACGCGGTAATATCCAGCTCCTCCGCTGCCGGCATGGTCAGTATGGACGCAAGCCTACTAAATCTTTATGCCGCAAAGCAAATTACCAAGGAGACGGCTGTGAAATATGCTATGCACCCCGATCTTATGGCAAAAAGAATAAAGTCCCCCGTCTAAGCTGACGGGGAACTACTATCAATTGGTACTAACTTGCCCATAAGGACATAACGTGCAATGTCAAACTCATAGGTACATGTTGACAAGGTCAGAATCCTGTCCTCAGGAGCAACTGTTACATCAGATTTAAATGTGGATTTTCCTATGGCGGCTTCAATGTATTCATTGAAGCTGTCTTCATTTTCAAAAGAGAATGTGTATGTGTCAGAAAGTGCGTTGGTGGTGTACCCTGCAAAGAGCTCTATCCTGTAGTTCTGATCAGGGGTCAGATAGTACATCACCGGGTGTTTATCATAGTAGTCCTGCTTTTTATACTTTGGCAGTGTACCAAACATGCTTTCGTTTTTCATGTTGTGCCCATAAATTACAGAGTTTTTCCCCGAAAAGTCCGACTGGATTCTGTAATCCAGGAAAAGTGTGCCGTTGCGGTTATATTTTCCGTCAATCAGACGCCGGAGGTAGTATGCGTTGTCTGATGACTGCACCACCGGCAGACTGATAACAGTGTCCTCACTATATAACCAGCCTATGATGTCCCCATTCAACTCGGTCAGCTTTTCAAAGTCAACCTCCAGCGAGACCTCAGGTTTTTTAGGAGGAGGCTCTTGGTCAGGCTGAATGCTTGCGCCCGCAGTTGGTTTTGGGGATGCCGTATGCGTTTCTTTTGGCAAGTCCTCAACTTTATGTATGGTAACAAAGTCATTGTTCAGTTCAGAGTAGGTCTCATTTCCAACTTTGTAGTCCTGCATTATTTGAAATATCATGTAGGTGCTGAAAAGGAATGTCCCGGTAAATATCACTGCCAACGCAATTCTCAAAGGCTTTTTCATGTTGATCGCCCATTTCTAGTTAGATTTACGTGGTAAAAAAAGTATACCACATTATCTGTTTATGGGCAACATTTTAAAGAGTTAAACTCTTTTGGTCTTAGCGCGCTGAGCGCTCGGTCATTTCGGTCATAAACCTTGGTACGTCAAGGTTTTGGGGGCACTGCTCTACGCATGCACCACAGCTGATACAGGCATCCGGTCTCTTATCTTCCGGGAAACCTTCCAGTCGTCCTAATCTCCACGGTCCGCCTGTTTTATAGTCGTTATAGACGTTAAGTAGTGAGGGTATATCTAGCCCTACAGGGCAATCATTAACACAGTAGCGGCAGGAGGTGCATGTTGCTGCAATATTTCTGTATAACAACTCGCAGGCTTCCTCTATTAGCGCATTATCTGCATCTGATAGCCTTTTATTCTCTTGGAATGTTTGTACATTATCTATGACCTGCTCCATGTTTGACATTCCACTAAGGATCACCGCTACGTCAAGGCCCACAACAAACCTGATCGCCCATGAGGCAATCGATTTATTTGGCTCTGCCGCCTTAAGCATTGCGTTCCCATCATCAGTGAGTGATGCGAGCATTCCCCCATGAACGGGCTCCATTACCATTATTGGTATATTGTTTTCCTTCAGAATGTCGTACTGTTCCTTGGCCGTACCATGGTTCCAGTCGTAGTAGTTGAGCTGGATTTGGACAAAATCCCAATCGTGGCGGGGTAGAATTTGCTTCAAAGTCTCCGGCATCCCATGAAATGAGAATCCCAGATACTTAATTTTTCCAGCTTTCTTCAGCTCCAAGAAGTACTCAATACAGCCGTTATCCAGGTAGCCTGAGGCCAGGTTGTCATCTATTCCATGTAACAGATAGAAATCAATGTAATCCATCTGCAGGCGCTCAAGTTGCTCTGCAAACTGGGCCTTATAGTCGGCTTTTGCGTGTAGATTGTATTTGTCTGCAACGTAAAAACTCTCCCTGGGGTACTTTGAGAGCGCCTCTCCCAAAAGTACTTCCGACTTTCCCATGTGGTAGATATAGGCAGTGTCGTAGTAGTTGACGCCGTTAGCCATGCAGTAATCAATTATCTCCTCAGCGCGGGCGGTATCAATAGGGGCAGTGAACCCCTCCCCAACTTGGGGCAATCGCATTGCACCCATGCCCAGCCGAGAGAGCGAGATATCCATAAACTTTACGTATTCCATGATGCAGAACCCTCCAATAATTTTATTTACAGCCTATACTATACCACCTAGAGTGCACTTCAAGTCAAGTACTAATTTGTTTACACGGGACCGGGTCCGGTGTAAACAAATTACGATAGTCTTGTCACAAATTACGTCATATCTATGGATGTTTAGGTTGTGTATAATTTTACTGACATAACTAATAAGGTAAGGTGATTATATGGGGAAGATTGGAAGACCAATGGTCGTGGAGATTGCGCCAAAGACCTACTTTATAAACGAGTTTGGGTTTGATGCACAGTATGTCCTTATTGGTGATGAGCGTGCGCTTGTCATTGATACGGGGTGTGGCTTCTACGACATCGATACTCTTGTAAGAAGACTTACGGACAAACCATACGACGTGGTTATTACACATATGCACCCGGACCATGCGGGCGGAATGAAGCAGTTCAAAGAGGTATACGTCCATCCAGCTGACGTGGATTCAGACGGCGGGTACCTCGACATGGTCACAAAAGAGCGTGAGCTTGAGTACCGCAAATTAATGCTTGGCATGAAAACAGGATACACGGACGTGTGGGGCGTACAGGAGGAGGATTACCAGGAGCACCAGCAAATCCCTGCATTTAAAGACCTTTACGACGGTCAAACATTTGAGCTTGGAAACCGTGAGGTGACATGCTATCACACCCCTGGTCATTCTGCAGGGTCCTGCATGTTCCTTGACCTCAAAACAAAAATTCTATTCTCAGGAGACGCAGCCAACGGCAATGTGATGGTCCGTGCATGTGCTGTCAGCTCTGTAATAAAGGGCCTCGTAAAAGTGCAGAAGATGTTGGGCACAGAGTTTGAGCAGATATTCAACGGCCACACCTCCTATGCGGGAACTATTGATGTGTTTTCACAGCCCCTGGAGCAGTTTTGCGACGTCATTGAGGCTTTCCGCTCAATTCTCCGGGGTGACGCCAAGGTGGAGTCAGAGAGGTCCCACCTGTTCCCAGACATGATCAACAACATTGCAGTCTACGGCCAGGCCAGAGTGAGTTGGGATCCTAACAAGCTCTGGGAGGAAGGCGAAGAACACATAATCTACTAATAAAAAAATAGAAGAGGTGGCAATAATGGAAATTAAGGTTGAGCAGTTACTCAAAAACAAAAGAGGGAGCTATGTACTTCCATTCTTTTGGCAACACGGTGAAACTGAAGAGGTTCTCCGGGAGTACATGGAGGCAATCTACAACGCAAACATATATGAAGTATGCATAGAGTGCCGGCCCCACCCTGACTTCTGCGGACCCAAATGGTGGGAAGACATGGACGTCATTATGGATGAGGCCCGCAAACGCGGCATGAAGGTCTGGCTCCTGGACGATGCACACTTCCCCACAGGTTACGCAAACGGTGGTATATCCCCAGAAGCTGACCCACACATATGCAAACAGTACCTTAACTTTGCCACTGCGGATGTTGCAGGTCCAACAAAAAGAGTCAACATTGACATAAAGCAGGAGATGGAGTTCCGCGGTATACCCGCACCTGTAAGGTCTCCATTCCCCATGCGCAACCCCATTCCCGCCCGGAAATTTGATACCGACAAGCTCCTCAAGGTCATGGCCTACCAGGTGGACAGACATAGCAAAATAGTGGGCAATGGCCTAGACATCACCGCTTACGTGGAAAATGATATGCTAACTTGGGATGTGCCGGACGGTATGTGGAGAATCTATGTGGAGTTCTTTACACAAAACGGCGGAGGGCGCACAGATTACATAAACGTGTTAAGCCGCGACAGCGTACGTGTTCTTATAGATATGGTGTATGAGCCAACATTTGAACGCTATAAGGACGACTTTGGTAAGACCTTCAGAGGATATTTTTCAGATGAACCTCTTATGGGCAACTTTCCAAACAACTACGAACACGGGGGTCTGATAGGTACTAAGTACATGGCCATGCCCTGGTGTGAGGAAGTCCCAGCTATGCTGGAACAGCGCCTAGGCAAGGATTGGCTGAACCTCATGCCCATGCTCTGGGACGCACATGGTTCTCAGGAGCTCACAGGGCAGGTACGCCACGCTTATATGGATACCATCACCCTCCTTATAGAGAAAAATTTCTCTTACCAATTGGGCGACTGGTGCCGCGCACGGGGCGTGGAATATATTGGACACATAGTTGAAGACAACAATGCCAGTGCCTCAATCAGCAGCTCAATGGGTCACTTCTTCCGGTCGCTGGACGGTCAGGATATGGCCGGTATTGATATCATCGGCGGTGGCGTCATGCCTGCCGGAGAAAACAGAATTGGCCGCGGGCCCGGAACTGAAGATGCCGGTGACTTTTACCACTTTGCTATTGCAAAATTGGCATCAAGTCATGCCCACATGGACCCCAAGAAAAAGGGGCGCTCCATGGTGGAGCTCTTTGGCGCTTACGGGTGGAGCTTTGGAATTAGTAGCATGAAGTATCTCACTGACCACTTCCTAGTACGCGGTGTAAACCGGTATGTGCCCCATGCTTTCAGCCCAAAAGATTTTCCTGATCCGGACTGCCCACCCCACTTTTATGCCCACGGGAACAACCCCCAATACCGCCACTTTGGCAGACTTATGGCCTACACCCAACGCGTCTGCCACCTAATAGACGGTGGTCTCCACAAAGCCCCAGTTGCACTGTTGCACTCAGACATGGCACTTTGGGCAGGCAAATGCATGACAACTTCCACTCCAGCACGTATCCTAAGTGAAAATCAGATTGACTTTGATATAATCCCCTCAGATATTTTGGATAACCCTGACCGCTTCACATTTGATGGTGTTATACACATAAACGGGGAGACCTTTTCTGCATTAGTCATACCCGAGTTTGAGTTTATAACACAAAATGTGATTGATTTTGCAAACAGGGCCAAGGCAGCAAACTTCCCGGTCCTTTTCATCAACTCGCTACCAAAATACATCTCAGAGTACGTCTCCTCAACACACATAGACGGTACTGTAGTACCCCTAGATGAGCTGGCAACCTTTCTTAGAAAAAAGGATGCCTACGAGGTTCTTCTCAACCCCTCCTGTATCGATATCCGCTACTACCACTATGTCCAGGACAATGACATCTACATCTTTTCCAACGAAAGCACCTCCAAAACATATACAGGTACCATAACCCTACCAACAAAGGGCGATGCCTGCATTTACGACGCCTGGGATAACGTACTCCGCCCACTAGACTACACCACAAATGACAACGGAACCGAGCTCAACCTGACTGTAAAGCCATATCACCCTGTCATTGTAGTGTTTGGTAGCAAAGGCACTAACCTCGTACCATCTACTGAAATTTCCGGAGCTGCTTCTGAGCTCTTAGATTGGCAGGTCTCGATGTGCCAAGGAATCGACTACCCCGCATTTGGGGATTCCTTTGAAATGAGTAGTTTGGACAGCATTGCCATAGATCATCCGGATTTCAGTGGCTTTATAAGGTATGAAAAAAACTTTGACTTACCCCGCGGCAATAGTTATGTCCTAGAGCTTACTTCCGCATATGAGGGAGTTGAGGTCTGGTGCAACGGACATTATGTCGGAATGAGTGTATGTCCCGACCACATCTTTGACATAACCAACTTTGTTCAAAAGGGCAAAAACAACCTGCGTATCGAAGTGGCAACAACACTGGACCGCAAAGTACGCTCCATTCCCGGAGCAGTCCATCCCTTCGTCAGACAATCCATAGTTGCACCAACCGGCCTTGTAGGACCGGTCAAAATCTGGACCAAGTATTAAACAGTGTACCGGTTGCACTGTTCAGTATAATTTTGAAAGGAAGAAAACTATGAAGAAAGTATTTGCTCTTATTCTTGCACTAATAAGCTAACAGAGATTTATCAAAATTCTCTTGACCGTTACTACAGCAGGTAATTTTTAACACGCCAGAACCGGGGACGTAAACTTACGTTCCCGGTTCTGGCGTGTTGAGGCATTTTACTTTTAAAGCTTTATAAGCTATAATGATGTTCAAAAATATAGTGAGTTGGTGAATATATGCATGCGTCAAAACGCATTTTTTACGGATGGATAATAGTGGGGGCAAGTTTAGTTATTCTTGCAGTTGGGCTAGGGATGTTTATTAGTACCAACAGTGTTTTTGTAAAGCCAATATGTGACTCTCTCGGCTTTGCGCGTAGCCAATTTACACTTCACCGTACAGTTTTAACACTGACGGGGGCCTTCATTCTACCGCTGTTTGCCAAAGTCATAAGAAGGCTGGGCGTCAGAAAGACACTACTTATTGGCTCCTCCGCACTGAGTCTTATAACAGTGGGGTACTCTTTTGCTAACAGCCTCTGGCACTTTTATGTCCTTGCCTTTTTTAACGGCCTATTTGTTAATGCTGTAAACTTTATGGTGGTTGGGATACTCATTGGCGCATGGTTTGAGGATAAGAGAGGATTCGCCACCGGCATAGCCTACTCAGGCAGCGGACTGGGCGGAGCTATTATGATCCCAATAGTCAGCAATTTAATTGGGCTTGTGGACTGGCGCTTTGGGTACAGGTTTATGGGCATTCTGGGGGCTGCCATACTTATTCCTGTAATAATAATCTTTATTAAGGACTCCCCTGCCAAACTTGGGCTTTTACCCTACACCAAGACGGAAACAGAGGATGATATGAAAAAGTCCGCAGAAAACCCACCAGTCAACCTCTCCTTACAGGATTCCTTCAGGACAAGCAGGTTCTGGTTCCTGATTATTGCATTTTTCTTCATTTCCTTTTTTGCCGGGGCGACTAACACACATTCCGCCCCGTACTTAAGTGACCTTGGCTATTCCACTGCTATGGTTTCAGCTGTTATCTCCCTGTTTATGATATTTTTGACCGCCGGTAAGATCCTTCTGGGGATTATATACGATCGCTTTGATACAATGTTTGGCAACATCTTTGTTGCTGTGTGTAGCCTAATTTTCCCCATTGCTGCATTGCTTTTGCCTATGCCGGCCGTGCCCTGGATATATGCGGTAACGGTAGGAATAGCAAGTTGCGGGCTATCCGTTCCAGTTCCCATTTTAATCACAAGATATTTTGGGGCAAAGGATTATCCAGCAATCTTTAGCCTAATAACCATGATTTCAACTTTTGGCCCGGCGCTCTCAGTTCCGGCCATGGGTGCCGTCTACGACTTTACAGGCAGCTATAAGCCTGCATGGGTTGCACTACTTATCCTTTCCGGAATCATAGCAGTAAGCCTTGTTGGCGCTGAACTTTCATACAAAAGGAGAAGAACAACTTAGCCTGCTCCGCTGCGGAACTCAGCAGGGGTCATGCCACAGTGTTTGCTGAATAGCTTATAGAAGTAGCTCATATTTGAAAAACCTATTTGCTGAGCCACCTCCTGTATGGATGCCGATGTATGTAGCAACAGGTACTTTGCCTGATCCATACAGACTCTGTGCTTGAGCTCTGTGAAGTTGTGCCCAAGGCGTTTTTTAATCAATCGGCTCAAATAGTATGGGTCGTAATTAAAGCGGTAGGCCGCCTCATTCAGAGTGGCTGTGGAGTAGTTTGATTCAATGTACTGGGCAATTTGCCAGATGTCGTTGTTGTCCATATCGTTACGGGTCTCAACCTTGCCGCCATTTCTTTTCCACAATCTAAATAGTGCATTGAAAAGTACAACTAACAAGCACTTTATAGTACTTGCAGAGGATATATCCGGATCAAAGAACTCACACATTATGTCAGCTGATGTGCTTGATACTGTCTCATCATCCCCTGAGGGGAAGTATATGTAACCTGGGTGCTGAAGTTTCTGTTCCTGGGCCTTATCTGTAGGTATCATAAAACTGCTAAAGAGATAGTTCGAGGAGAGCATCTGTACAAAATCTCGAGTCAAAAAGTCAGTGGAGATCATTATGTTCACAGCAATATCCCCCGGGCTACACTCATCCACGCTGTGGTTGACCTCGGGAGCCATTAGTAATATGTCACCCTTCCGCAGGTAGACCGTGTCGCTTCCGATATGGTGGGTTATGTGGCCATCATAAACATACATCATCTCAAAAGTTGGGTGCTTATGCTTTTCCACTTTAGGAATAGATAGTCCTGATATTCCATGAGTATTCATTACCAACGCTGGCCGACTCTGCATAAATGATAGGTCAAAGCTCTCAGTAGTCTCTGCGTATTTTCCCAAAACCCACTCTTTGCTGGCATGTGGTGCCATATTTACAACTTCATAAAAGTTTTGCTTACGTATGAGGTCATCCAATTTCTGTTTATCCACTTTTCTCCTCCTTTGCTCGTTTATACCCAAATAATAACATTATACTTGAAAGTTATCAAGCTTTGAGTAAAACTTTGTGACTGTTGAACATTGAACGAGGGACCGGGTCTCGCGTTTTATAATACATAGTAGGTAGGTAAGTTAATGAAAAGTTTCCTTATGAAACACCCTCTGCTGCAAACACTTGTTGGGTTACGCGGCAATCCACGCGCCTGCGTATACACAGAGCCCATGTGGGGGCTTTCCTTGAACCTCTGTTTGCCATATGCTTCGGTTTACATGCTCTCGTTTGGTATGAATGACGTGCAGGTAGGCATTATAACATCAATCTATATGTTCTCTCAGATGGTGTTTGCGCTCCTCTCCGGTATGATTATTGATAAGATGGGCCGGCGGAAGAGCACCATGGTTTTTGATTTTATTGCATGGAGTCTCCCCTGTCTGATTTGGGCCTCAAGTCAAGGTTTTTGGTTCTTTGTTGTAGCAGCACTTCTAAACGGTACAATGAAAATTACAACCGTATCATGGGACTGTCTGTTGGTTGAGGATGCACCAAAAGAAAAAATTACTCAAATTTACTCCTGGGTCATAATATTTGGTAACCTCTCTGCTCTGTTTGCACCATCACCGGGACATATTCTACGAAGCTCATGTCGG
>CAZIVK010000018.1:0-11248 GCA_964542515.1 uncultured Oscillospiraceae bacterium
CTGTAAATCTGTTGTCAGTGACTTCGGTGGTTCAAATCCGCCCTCCTCCACCAAATCATCAACAATAGGTGATACAATAAAACCCGTCTCATTATGAGCCGGGTTTTATTGCGCATATGCCTTAAATACCTGTGATATCAAAAGATTTTAGCGTTCAGGTTTGTTTGTTCACACATGAAAACAGCTGTTATATATGCGACCAGAACCAAACATTCAAAAATACCGGAAGTGCGGTTTATGTCAGAAGGTGTCTATTAATTTATCTATATATTTGTTGACATATTTGCTGTTGTCACATATAATAATAACCGGGACAGTGGGAATAATATAGTATGTCTCAAGTGAGGTGAACAATGATGACACGATCTGAACCTTCAATTAAAAATGTAATGAATTCGCTTATACCCATTTCACGTTTCAATCGTGGAGAGGCAAATAAAATCTTCAATGAAGTAAGCGAAAACGGCGTGAAAATTGTTCTTAAAAATAATTCACCGATCAGTGTGTTAATGAGTCCATCACGGTATGATGAAATGCTTGATGCTTTGGAGGATTACGCTCTGTTTTTTGAAGCTGAAAAGAGAGTATCTGAATCGGACGGTAAGTATCTTTCCTCTGATGATGTAATGTCCAATCTCGGTATTAGCGTTTCCGACCTTGATGAAGTCGAGGTTGAAATTGAATGAGTGAATGGTCAATCGAATACACAAAAGAAGCTAACGATGATTTGATGGATTTAGACCGCACTCAACAGCTTCAGGTGTTAAAAGCAATTAAAAAGGTATCCTCAAATCCACTCCCCAACTCCGAGGGTGGATTGGGAAAGCCTCTTGGCAATCATCTTTCGGCAAAATTAGCTGGATACCAAAAGATTAAATTGAAAAAAGCCGGACTCAGGGTTGTGTATCGTCTGGTAATGGATGATCACATAATGCGAGTAATTATCATTTCCGTCCGCGACGATGATACCGTCTACAAAATGGCACAGGACCGAATTAAATAAATTACAGTAAGCCTTAAGGCGCTCATGAAATGGAGCGCCTTTTATTATGCTCATTCTAAGGGTAGGCTTTTGCAGTGTTTAATGGTATAGTTAGAGGATAGGGGGTTGAGTGAGCTAATGTACAGACTTTTAATTGTAGAAGATGATAGTGGAATTGCACAGGCAATTGAGAAGCAGGCGGAGATGTGGGACTTGCAGGCAAGGTGTGTGCAAAACTTTAGAAATGTTTTGGCGGAGTTTGCGGAGTTTGATCCTCACCTCATACTACTGGATATCGGTCTGCCCTTTTTTAATGGATACCATTGGTGTACTGAAATTCGTAAGACCTCTATGGTACCTATCATATTCATATCCTCTGCATCGGACAATATGAACATTGTTATGGCAATGAACATGGGTGGAGACGACTTTATTGCAAAACCTTTTGACCAGAGTGTGCTGATGGCAAAGATTCAGGCACTGCTCCGGCGCACATATGATTTTGGAACTGGTGTAGGTCTCCTCGAGCATCTCGGAGTGATGTTAAATACGGGTGACCACACCCTCACCTATCGTGATGAACGCATCGATTTGTCAAAGAATGAATACAGGATCCTTTTAGCGTTAATGGAGGCAAAAGGCAAGGTGGTCAGCCGTGATAGGCTGATGGAGCGCCTATGGGAGACGGACAGCTTTGTAGATGAAAACACCCTTACAGTCAATGTGAATAGGTTGAGGAAGAAACTTGATTCCGCTGGTATAGATGGTTTTATAACAACAAGGTTTGGTGTTGGCTATATTATTGAGTAGTTGGTAGGAAGGAATTTCAATGGAATTCTTAGGTCTATATTTAAAACAACGCAGAATGGGTATGCTTGTATTTCTCCTGTTCTGTATAATATTTGCTCTTGTGTTTACCATGTACCATTTGCCGGTTGAGGCTGTTATATATCCCGGTTTGTTGTGTACTGCTCTCGGGCTCTTTATACTTGCGTTTGATTACAGGAGGTCATATTCTAGGCACCGCAGACTGGTTGAGTTGCAGCGGCTTGGAGTAGAGCTCATGAAGGACTTTCCACCAGTGGAAACCGTTGCTGATGCAGACTATCAAAAGCTTATCGGTATGCTCTCTGACGAGCATGGAAGATTTATATCGCATATGAACTCCCGCTACTCCGAAATGATAGAATATTACACAGTGTGGGCCCATCAAATTAAGACACCTATTGCCTCAATCCGTCTAAATTTGCAAAATGAGGACACTGAATTTTCCCGCATGGTTGCTGATGATCTGCAGCGTATAGAGCAGTATGTAGAGATGGTTCTGGCTTTTCTGCGCCTGGACTTGGACTCCACAGACTATGTCATTAAGGAGCAGGACTTGGACTGGATTGTAAAGGCTGCTATAAGGAAATTCTCAACCCAGTTTATCCGTCGCAGGTTGCGTCTTGACTACGAGCCATTGAAAGCTAGCGTTATTACAGATGAGAAATGGCTTTCCTTGGTGGTGGAGCAGGTGCTGTCAAATTCCTTGAAATACACGCAAAAAGGCAGTATATCTATCTTCATGGAGGAGCCCAAAACCCTCTGTATACGTGACACCGGTATAGGGATAGCATCAGAGGATTTGCCCCGTGTTTTTGAAAAAGGGTATACCGGCTACAATGGCAGAAGTGATAAAAAAGCAAGTGGTATAGGACTGTACCTATGCAGGCGCATTTGCAGAAACCTCGGCCACACCATTTCTATAACCTCTGAGTTGGATGTCGGGACCACTGTCTACATTGATTTGAGGCAAGCAAAACTGGAGTTGGAGTAAACTTCTAACAAAAATGTAAGAAGTATTGGGGGATTTGTAAGCCGAATCTATGGCGAGGCATCGCCCCTTTTGTTACAATGACGGTGATAAAGTAGCAGGAGGATATTACAAATGAGTATTTTACAGGTGACCAATCTAAAGAAGGTATATGCAACTCGCTTTGGCACAAACAAGGTAGAGGCTTTAAAGAATGTTAACTTTTCCGTTGAGGAGGGCGAATACGTCGCAATTATGGGTGAGTCCGGATCGGGTAAAACAACGCTCCTAAATGTACTGGCGGCTTTGGATAAGGAGACATCGGGAAATGTAGTTTTGGACGGCCAGGATCTTTCAAGAATCAAGGAGTCACAGGTGGCCAACTTCCGTCGTGACAATCTTGGGTTTGTATTTCAGGAGTTCAACTTACTGGACACCTTTTCGATAGAGGACAATATCTATCTCCCATTGGTGTTAGCGGGTACACCCTATAAGGAGATGAGTCAAAGACTTGCCACTATAGCAGCCCAGCTGGGGATTACAGATCTTCTCAAAAAGTACCCATATGAGGTCTCCGGTGGAGAAAAGCAGCGTGCTGCTGTTGCCCGCGCTATCATAACAACACCAAAGCTGATTATGGCCGATGAACCGACCGGGTCACTGGACTCCAGAGCCACTGATGAGTTGCTCCGCCTATTTGGTGAGATAAACAGCAACGGTCAAACTATTCTTATGGTCACCCACTCGGTAAAGGCTGCAAGCCATGCCGGGCGCGTGCTGTTCATAAAAGATGGTGAGGTTTTTCACCAGATATACCGCGGTGGCAGTACCGGGGAGCAGTTATATCAAAAAATAATGGATACCCTTACACTGCTTGCAACGGGCGGTGAGCAACAATGAAAATGGTCTTTTATCCAAAGCTTGCTTGGACGGGTATCCGGAAAAACAAGCAGTTATTTACACCCTATATCTTGACATGTATCGGTATTATAATGATGCTTTACATCATAGCGTCGTTGGCTGACAGCTCACTGCTCAGGCAGGTTAGGGGTGGCAGCAATGTCCAGCAGCTACTGGGTTTTGGCAGTGGTGTTATTGGAGTGTTTGCGGTTATCTTTTTGTTCTACACCAACTCTTTTTTATCCCGCCGCCGCAAAAAGGAATTTGGACTTTACAATATACTTGGCATGGACAAGAAAAATATTGGACGCATTCTCCTATGGGAAACTGTGATGATTTGCGGGATTTCCATTGGTGTCGGCCTGTTAGGTGGGCTTATGCTCTCAAAGCTGGCAGAACTGGGACTGTTTAACATTCTTGATATGAAACCCACCTATACATTAACGGTTGTACCAAGTGCCATTTGGCAGGTTCTAGTGATATTTCTTGTAATATTTACTTTGATATTTCTCAAGACATGGTGGCAAGTCCGCCTGTCAAGTCCAATAGCTCTGTTGCGCAGTGAAAACATAGGGGAAAAACCACCTAAGGCCAATTGGGTTATGGCGGTTATTGGCGTTGTTATCCTTGGTGTGGCGTACTTCTTGGCGGTAACCATTAAGAATCCGGTTGCGGCACTTGGCGTTTTTTTTGTTGCGGTACTGATGGTCATTGTGGCAACCTATTTGCTTTTTGTTGCCGGATCTGTTGCGCTCTGCCGCATTCTACAAAAGAACAAAGGCTATTACTATAAACCGCAGAATTTTGTATCTATATCCTCCATGGTGTACCGAATGAAGCGCAACGGTGCCGGATTGGCTTCCATCTGTATCCTGAGTACTATGGTGTTAGTCATGTTGACCTCAACCGCCAGCCTTTATGCCGGAACGGAGGACACCCTCAATGTGCGCTACCCGCGGGACATCACGTTAACCGTTACACTAAATGGTGTTGAGGGCTTACAGGATGATAATATTGCGGTGTTACGTGAGATTGCTGTAGACGCAATAGGAAGCCAGTCAACGCAAAACGTGGTTGATTATACTGCTGCCCGTATTATGGGGTACAAAAAGGGCGACTATTTTGAGACCGACCACTCCAAACTTTCCGAACTGGATTATGTTGACATGATCCAAATCTACCTTGTTCCACTAAAAGAGTATAACCGGATAATGGGAGCTAGCGAGTTGCTGGAGCCAGATGAGGCGCTCATCTACAGTCCGCGGCAAAAGTACACAGATTCTACAATCACCATAGGTGAAGCAGGAACACTTCAGGTGAAGGGGGTTCTAAAGGAGTTTTTCGACGGGTCTATGGACAACCTGCAGATGCTCCCAGGAATATGTGTAGTAATTCCAAACCTAGATGAGTATGTCCAGCCTCTGCTAAACAAGTACAATGAATACGGCAATCCAATTCTCGGCTTGACATGGTATTATGGGTTTGATATGGATGCCCCTGATGACGTTCACACCCAGGTGCTGAGCACCTCAATGCGTGGATATAGTAAGATATACGATGATAACAGCAATGACTTGTATTCCTACTATGGGGAGAGTAAGGCGGAACAGAGCTATGATTTATTTACTACATTTGGTGGGCTTCTGTTTCTGGGCATCATGCTCAGTTTAGTCTTTATTTTTGCGGCGGTGCTGATTATCTACTACAAACAGGTATCTGAAGGGCATGAGGACCGTGCACGTTTCAACATTATGCAGAAAGTAGGCATGACAAAGAGGGAGATTCGTAAAAGTATAAATACACAGGTCTTGATAGTGTTCTTCCTGCCTCTTGTGTTTGCAGGGATGCACCTCGCCTTTGCCTTCCCCATGGTATGGAAGCTGTTACAGATCCTAAATCTGCAAAATTTACAGCTGTTTGTTGTTGTAACTGTAATATGCTTTTTGATTTTCTGTGTTTTTTATGCCCTGGTTTATAAGCTTACAGCTAGGTTGTACTACAATATTGTTAGTGGGACAGAGGCATAATTTGAAATTTTTGCTGAGTATGGGTTGTTTCCTTTGAGTCCGGGTACTATAATGTGATATGTTGGTTTAAAGTTACAAACTGAAGTGGAGGACAATAATTTGGGTTGTATTGGTAACATCATATGGTTTGTGTTTGGCGGCCTAGTACTTGGTATTGGTTGGCTCGTTGTTGGACTGCTGTGGTGCGTGAGCATTGTTGGAATACCTGTAGGTGTTCAGTGCTTTAAGTATGCAGGTCTCGCGTTCCTCCCTTTTGGCAAGGAAGTGGAGTTTGGCGGTGGACTGGGTTCAGTTTTGATAAACATTCTGTGGCTGATATTTGGCGGCCTGGAGCTAGCACTTGTATCGTATATGCTAGGTGGCTTGTTCTGTATAACAATAGTTGGAATCCCCTTCGGATTACAGCACTTTAAGCTTGGAAAGCTAGCACTTATGCCCTTTGGGGCCAAAGTAAAATAGGATATCGGGTTAAACAGGGGTAAACAGAGGGACGTGTACCTTGTCAAATTAAACAAGGTACACGTCCCTCTGTCAAATTCTGTTAAAAACCCTTAATGAAAGGTTGGGAACCGGTGTACAAAAGAAGTTACGCAAGCAACTTATTGCTGGTGCTTGCAGCAATGATTTGGGGCGCTGCATTTGTTGCACAAAGTATGGGCGCCGAGTTTGTTGGCGCATTCACGTTTAATGCGGCGCGGTCTGTATTGGGAGGGCTGGTTCTGATTCCTGTCATTCTGATTATGGACAAGCAGGCCGGCAGAAGGCCGTCCTTTTGGGGGACGGAGGACAAACACAAGAGAAAAAATCTTCTGAATGGTGGACTACTTTGTGGTACTGCACTAACTGTAGCGGTTGCCCTGCAGCAGGTTGGAATAAGCCATACTACAGTTGGTAAATCAGGGTTTATAACAGCCCTTTACATAGTCATTGTTCCGCTGCTTGGAATCTTTGTTAAAAAGAGAGTCTCCCTTGTGGTGTGGCTGAGCGTACTGATTGCCGTTATTGGGATGTACTTCCTCTGTATTACAGAGAGCCTCACCATAAACAAGGGTGATGTCCTCATGATACTCTGTGCGGTGGTATTTTCATTCCACATATTGCTGGTGGACCACTTTGCGCCAAAGGTGGACCCGGTGCGTCTATCGGCCATGCAGTTTTTTGTATGCGCCGGCTTAAGCGGTGTTTTGATGTTTGTGTTTGAGACTCCAACTGTGGCGGTTTTGAAGTCCGCATGGATGCCAATTGTATACGCCGGAGTACTGTCCAGTGGCGTGGGTTACACTCTGCAAATTGTGGCGCAGAAGAGGACGCACCCGGTTGTGGCCTCCCTTACGATGAGTCTCGAGTCGGTATTTGCCGCACTTGCAGCTTGGATTATTCTGGGGCAAAACCTTGCCCCCCGTGAGATGCTGGGGTCCTTCCTTGTTTTTGCGGCAATTGTTGTGTCACAAGTAAAGGTACCTGGCAAGGTTAATCCTCCTCTACCTGTGCGTGAATAAGGTCTGCGTAGGCACCTCCGAGGGCGTATAGCTCAGAGTGGGTGCCTTTTTCAGCAATGTTTCCATCCACAAGGACAAATATTATGTCACTGGTGCGGATGGTGGAGAGTCTGTGGGCAATGAAGATTGAGGTTCTGCCTCTGGAGATGCGTTCTATAGATTCGGTTACGAGCTGTTCAGTGTTTGTATCTATGTGAGCGGTGGCCTCATCAAGCACAAGGATAGACGGGTTGTGGGCGATAGCTCTGGCAAAGGATAGCAGCTGACGCTGTCCTGTGGAGAAGTTAAGTCCCTGTTCTGTGACGGGTGCATTTATGCCGCCGAGGTCATGGACAAAGGCGTCCGCGTTGGCTGTTTCCAGGGACATTTTTATTGACTGACTGTCGAGGCCGGCATGCATATTGATATTCTCCTCAATATTTCCGGTGAAGAGGAAGACGTCCTGAAGGACTGTACAGACACCGCGTCTGAGGTCGCGGAGTTTCCAGTCCTCAACGGGCACACCGTCCACTAAAATGGTGCCCTTTTGAACGGTGTAGTAGCGGCTGACAAGACTTATAATTGTGGACTTACCAACGCCGGTTGCCCCTACAAATGCGGCCTTTTGTCCGGCTTCAACTTTGAAGCTGACACCCTTTAGGACCCAGTCCTCATCATTGTAGGCAAACCAGACATCCTTGAATTCAAGTGTCCCCTTAACGGCGCCGCCCTTGGTGCCGAGATCCGGCTCCTCAGGATTCTGTTCATCAAGTATTTCATAGACACGGTCGGTGGAGACGAGAGCGGACTGAACCGTAGTGTACTTTTCCGCAAGGTCATTTATTGGGTTGAAGAACTGCTTAATATAATTTGTAAAGGCATATAGAACGCCAATTTCCAGGAGCCCACCGGTCATCCGGTTGTATCCGTATACTATGAGCAAGGCTGTTACTAGGCTGTTGATAACCTCCATTGTGGGGCGTAGAAAGGTGTTGAGCATTACCTGGGTCTTGGTTGTGCTGAAGTAGGCGTCATTTAGCTCACGGAACTCATGTAGTTTGTTCTTCTGCCTGTTAAAGCCCTGAACAATCCTCATACCGGCAACATTTTCTGCAAAGAAGCCGTTTATCCGGCCTATGATGTTTTTCATGCGTTTGAAGTTTTCTTTTATGATCTTTTTGATTGAAAAGGTTATGAGTACTATGACAGGCACACCTGTGAACGCAATTAGGGCTAGGCGTACGTCCATTAGCAGCATGGCAATAATTATGCCTATAAGAAGTACAATGTCTTTGAAGAGGTTGATAAACACATCTGAGTAGAACTCATTGATTGTTTCCACGTCATTGGTTGAGCGGGTGATAAGGCGTCCGGTACCGTGTTTGTCAAGGATACGCATGGGCATGCGGAGGATATTTCTGAAGACGTCATGCCGCATGTTGTGGAGAATCCTCTGTGAAACCCTGGCAATAATGCGGATTTGAGTCATGGAAAGTGCGGCGCCTATAAGTGCAATTGCAAAGTAGAGCAGTCCCATACCTGTGATAGAGTAGATTCCTGACTGGGGGCTTCCCTTTACAAGGAAGTCATCTATGACAACTTTTGTGATAAAGGGTTTTAGGAGCTCGGCAAGGTTCACTACAATTACGCAGAAAATACTGAAAATTATCTTACTCACATCATTTTTCATAAGGGACATTAGCCGTAGAAGGCTTGAAGATTTTTTAGTCAACGTTTTCACCCTCCTTTAGCTGTTTGGCAAAGGTCTGCGCGTATTGGCCACCGAGAGCCATAAGTTCCTCATGCGTGCCAGATTCCGCAATACCACCCGCGTCAAACCATAAAATGAGCGATGCATTTCTAAAGGATGAGAGCCTGTGACTGATTATTATAGAGGTTTTGTCTCCAAGAACACCGTCTAGATTTCCAACTATTTTTTTCTCAGTCAGTGTGTCAACGGCGGAGAGGGTATCATCCAAGATGAGTATATCCGGGTTACGCAGAAGGGCACGGGCAAGAGCGATACGTTGTTTCTGTCCACCGGAGAGGTGGGTTCCCCGCTCCCCTACCATGGTGTTGTACTTTTGGGGGAAGGACTCAATTTCAGCGCCAATGTTTGACATGTTTGCGGCGTTTCTCACTGTGGCGAGATCGGCATTGGGCTGATAAAATGAGATGTTCTGCTCAATTGTGGTGGAAAAGAGAAAGCCGTCCTGAGGCACGTAGCCTATCTGCTCACGAATAGCAAGGGCGGGTATTTTTGTTATGTCCTCACCATCTATGAAAAGCGACCCCTCAGGTGCGTCAAAAAACTTCATAAGAAGGCTGATAAGCGTTGTCTTTCCGCTCCCGGTGGCGCCAGCAATGCAGAGTGTACCACCTGCCTCCAGGTCAAAGCTGACATTAGCAAGAGCCGGAGAGTGCATTCCTGGGTATGTAAATGTGAGTTTTTTAGCAGTTATGCGTCCAACGAGTCTGCGCGTGTGCTCCTTGAGTTCCTCCTGGGGTATACTGGGCTCGTCATACACGGCTCTAAGACGAGTGTACGATGCAAGTCCACGCTGGAACATATTTACTATACGGCCAATTGATATAACAGGCATCTGGATTAGGAGCAGATACCCCTGGAAGGCAACCAGGTCACCTATTGCCAAGGATCCCTGAGCCACTAGGTTTCCGCCGTAAATAAGGCTCACGGCGTAGCATATGCCAAAGGTTATGGCGGTTACCGGTTGAATTAGTGCGGATGTGTCTGTGAGCTTTATGTTGGCCTCCTGCATTGTGGAGGATGTGTCTGAGAAGTCATTCAGCCACTCATCCTCACGGGCAAAGGTTTTAATGACACGTATACCCATGATGGATTCATTTACAAAACCTGAAAGTTTAGCAAAGAGGGCTTGTACACGGCGTGAGCGCGTGTTAATCAGTTTACCTAGGCTGAAGATTATAATCATTGCTATTGGTACCGGGATCAGTGCAATAAAAGTGAGTCTTTTGTCAACGTACTCCGTCATAGAGAACACCGCGAGACTGCCTGTGATTATACCGTTCAAACCCATTGCGAGAACCGGGCCAAAGGTCATGCGGACAGCGCCTACATCATTGATGGCATAGGCCATGAGATCACCCGACCGCTGCTTTGCAAAAAAGGACACAGGGAGACTTTGGAGTTTTACAAAGAGCACCTCCCGTAAAAAAACCTCCATTCTACGGGCGTTGAGTACAATACACATGCGCCAAATAAAGCGCGTAGCAAATATGCCTAAGGCAATGAGCACTATGATGCCTGCTTGACGGTATACAAGGGATTTATCCGCTATGACACCGTCCAGCAGGTCTATTGCGCGTCCGAGTTCCCTTGGCGCCCAGGTCTGGATTCGGGAGTTTAGAGCGAGGAAGATAACACCCGGGATATATATCCAGCCATACTTTTTAAGAAATTTTACGATCAAACTTTCTGCCTCCTGAAAACGGCCTGAAAACAGAAAACTGCCCGACCGTACAAATTAGTTGCGTTTAACAACCATTATACAGCCGGACAGGTGTCAAGTCAAGGGTCACACACCCTTAGCCTGGACTATTCAAATATGGTGTCAGGGTGGTAGCAGATGTGAGCGCACTTATAATTGAGGCGTAGTGCGCCGTCTGGACGTTTGAATGGTAGCGTTGGTGAGGAGATGTCCTCACGTCCGGCGACCCCGTCCATTATCATCTGGTCAAGAATTATAAAGTCATTTACGTAGCTCTTGTCTATGGGTGTGCCGTTGTGGGCGGGGCAGATGAAGTCATATTCATCATAGCGGAATTTGAGTTTACGCATGTTCTTTTGATGGTTTTCTATTGTCTGTCCCGGAACCTTTGTGCCGTTCATGTTACAGAGAACCTGGCCTGGGTCCAACTCGTCCCCTGTGAAGAGAATTCCATAAGTTAGGTCAAGAATGGCTATACTACCAAGGCTGTGTGCTCCGATGTAAATGATTTCAAGCTCACGGCTTCCGATATCTATGATGTCGCCCTCATCCAGAGTCTCAATTTTATAGTCCATAGGATATCCGCTGAGATCACC
>CAZIVK010000019.1:0-10970 GCA_964542515.1 uncultured Oscillospiraceae bacterium
TGCCCATATGGCTGATCCACAGCATAACTGACAACACATGTAACGTCAGTTCCAGCCTCACGGCATACAACAGGCTCAAGAAGATTGGTGGAGACAACATCCACATGACCCTCTTCAACGATGTGGCATTTGATACACTTCCTGAAGAAGTCAGAGCAGCACTCGGGCACTGGTCCTGGGTATATGTTCACAACAACTTCCCGTATGAATATGCCAACGAATATACCCTGCACAACGACGAGGATGGGACCGGCGTTAACTTCACTGCATATGGTGGTGTGGATTATACCAACGTCAACAGTGAGCTACCTTCTGACCTAGGTGATGAATACGAAACATTTATGCACTGGTTGGCAGCTCAAAGTCTGGACAATGATGTGGAGACTGATGTCAACTTCAACCTTGAAAGTGTAACATACGACTGGGGCGAGGGTCTCACTAGAGTACACATGTACATGAGAGATGAGATTGATCCTGAGTCTGTTGCCATAGACACATTTGAAGTAACGGCTAAGAATTACAAGTACACGAAATACGAACAAAATGATGATGGCGACTTAACACCGACATCGGTTATAGGTGATTTTGTTAGAGCGGTTACCAAAGTGAAGGTCAGTGGTAAAAAGATCACACTGACATTGGGTTGCAATTTCAATCTCTTTGAAGAAGACGGCGACGGAATGGCTTTTGAGTCATACGAGATTCTGCAGAAAAAAGACATTGAAACAGTAGATGATGTAACTTTGTCAGGCTTGGCCTTTGTAGGGTCTGGAGACATAATTAACGTATTGTTGGACTCTTTTGCAGAGGGACGCTTCGTGAGCGATGAGCATGCAGCGACCTACACGCCGAGAGGTTCAGAAGAGGAGAAGACTCTTAATTATATCGACTATAGGTTGTATTCGCCAAACACACGTGACAAGGTTCCGTTAGTTGTATGGCTTCACGGCGGAGGGGAAACCGGTACGGATAACCGCATTCAGCTTGCAGCAAACAGAGTTCCCGCGTGGATAGAGCCTGAAGCACAAGACATCTTTGGTGGTGCAGCATATGTACTTGCCCCTCAAACTAGCATCGGATGGGGGCAGAACTACGCAGCAATGGTCATTGCACTTATTGAGGATATTGTGGCAAACAACAACATCGACCCCGAGCGTATATACATTGGCGGTTGCTCAATGGGTGGAATGGGAACATGGACCATGATCCAAGAGGCACCGGAACTGTTTGCAGCGGCGTTCCCAATCTGCGGAGGAACATCGGCGTCAGGCGAAGTGATGAAAACCCTTGTGGATATGCCAATCTGGATGATTCACTCTGTGGATGACAGCACCGTCAACGTTTCAGGCAGTTTGACAGCGTATGATATGCTCATTGAGTTGGGCAGCAAAAAAGTTCACATGACTCTGTTTAAGGGAGTTGAGATTGATAATGTTCTCCAGGACATCCTTGGACACTGGTCTTGGGTGTATGTACACAACAACTTCCCATATGAGTCAATGGAAGATCAGATACTTCACAACGCTGAAGACGGCACAGGTGTAAGCTTTGCCGATGCTAAGGACGTGGAGTATACTGACATTAACAGCGAGCTGCCCGCAGATCACGGCTATGACACATTTATGGAATGGCTGGCGGCACAGCTAACTCCGGCAGACAAAGTTTCAGGCAACTCCATAAAACTTGAAGCTGAGGATGCCAAGCTTAAAGGTGCAAGCGTATTTGAAGAGACCGCGGTCAGAGTTACCAATCAAGACAACAAAGTAACTTTCCGCTTTGGCCTACTGGGTGCAAACAGGTATGATGTAATATTTAGACTTGCACCAACAGGAGCCACAGCACGTACAGATGTTGCAACCGTTTATATCAATGGCGTTGAGCAGGATGTCTCCTTTGATATGGCGGCAGACTCGGTAGGAGTGTACTCAAATTATGTCATAAAGAATGTTGATATTCTCAAGGGTGAGAATGTCATAGAAGTAATTATTGCAGGTGAACAGGTACAGCAGGGCTGGTCCAGAGTATTCACCGGTTACGCAACCATAGACTACCTCCTTCTTGATAGATATGTACCGTATGTACCGCCTGTAACCCCAGATGAGCCTGATGAGGATGAGCCCGAAGTTCCGCAGTTCTATGACATTACAAATCATTGGGCGGAGGACTACATTAACACTGTTGCTGCCGCGGGACTGTTTAACGGAACATCGGAACACATCTTTAGCCCTGAGCGCAACATGACACGTGCCATGTTTGTCACGGTTCTTGGACGCATGGCAGGGATCAATCCGGATGAGGTTGATGAGACAAACAAGTTTGAGGACGTTCCAAACAATACATGGTACACTGAGTATGTGACATGGGCAGCTCTTAACGGCATAGTAAAGGGTAAGACAGCCATTACCTTTGACCCTGAGGGCAATATTACTCGCGAGGAACTTGCTACAATGATCTACAGGTATCTGGTGAAGTTTGAGTACGAACTCGATATGTTAGAGGACATCGTACCATTTGCGGATATAGACTTGGTCAGCGATTGGGCAACCGATGCTGTCACCTACGTACAGAACACCGGAATAATCAGTGGTAGACCCGGCAACCTCTTTGTCCCGCAGGACAATGCTACACGCGCTGAAGTGGCCACAGTCATGGCGCGCCTTCTTGAACTACTCGATATCGATTAGTAATCGTAATTAAACAGTAGCTTTTGGAGAATCAATTAGTTCGGGACTATGTAAAAGATTGGATTATGGTCATACGCGAGAATTAATGTAAAACGAGAGTTTACTTTAGTCTCTTTATCGAGGCTAGGCAAACTCTCGTTTTGCTATGTTTATCTACTTGTTTGTTTACTTGTTTTTCAGGTGTTCAAAGGGGTTGGCGGCGCTGTAGATGTTTTTGGGGAGGTGGTCGTAGTGTTTGGCGACTGTTTCGGCCATGTATTCTTGCAGGTGGCGGAAGGCGGACATGAGTTCGTCTAGGTGAGCGGCGTCGAGTTGCTCGTTCATATAGGTGATGCCGATGTCGGCACGGTGGTCTATCTCTTCACGTGTGAGTTTGGCGATGGGTGGGCCGACGTGTTCGTCGGGGTTTGTGTAGTAGTAAGGGGCGGGGGCGGCCATGAAGCTGGAGCAGCTACTGAGAAGACGATACTCTGGGAACCAATTGGGGAAGAAGCCTTCCGGTTCATCTGCCTCAGGGAAGGGGACCTCACCTTTGGCGGGGATGGCATTTAGACGACCGGCTAGTTTGTATGCTCCGTACATGGTGTCGTTGAAGGTGTCCACCTCATCGCCTTCTTTGGTGCGGGGCTTTGGTGGGCGCTTGCTGAAATCGAAGGTCATACGGGGACGGACACCAACATTGGTGAGATAGGCGTTTACGTCCATGAAGAGCAGTGGAACTTTGGTCTCATCAAAGAAGTCGGTCACCATGGCTAAGAGAAAGTCTGTGCTTGGGACATGGGAGGGTATCCATATCTGCCGTTTGAAGCCCTGGTTGAGAAGGCTGTGGGCAATGGCCTTGCAATATTCGTAGCTCTGTTTCATGCTCACGTGGATGGTTCCCCGACCAATCTGTGTTCCTCCGGGATTGAAGTAGACCATGTTGGGGAGGAACAAGCCGTCCACTTTTTCTGCTATAAGTTGAGCGTAGCCCTGCACTGAGACAAATTCACAATCTACAGGTAGCGCTGCGTGGGTCTCACAGTTGCCTACAGGTACAACAATGATGTCATTGGTCTTGAGGTATTGCTCGATTTCCCAGTTAGTCAGATTGTCAAAGCGACGGGTACGAAGTTTGAAGTCCATAATATTGTCTCCTTCTATGAATTTGTAGGTTGTAGTTGTAGGGAGAGAATGGCGTTTAGCACACTTGTGGCAGAGGCTTGTACATCTCCAAGACAGATACGGGGTGTACGTTCAAGTTTTCCTCGGTAGACTATAGCACGGCCATCATCGGTGAGTGTTGCAAAAGAGGTTTTTGCAGGGTTTTTGAAGGGTTCGAAGGTAGCTCTGTTTCTCATGGCCTCACGCATGCTACCTGTGGATGTCCAGACGGGAAGACCATCAACTCGGAGCTCATCGTTTTCTATGGTAGCGGTGTGGTCATCGCCGATGGGGGCGATCACGGTGTCCTCTCCTTCGGGGTCGAGGGTGAGGGAATTCCAACATGTGCTGTATAGAGGGGCTCCGGGGATTAGTTCCATCATTTTGACTTGGCCTCGTTCGTCGAACTGAGGGAGCACAGTCTCCACCGCCTGTTGGATGTTCATGGCGCGTGTGGCGCCGCCGGGCATGATAAGGTCGTTTCCGGCATGCATTGACTTCCAGGGGGTGCTGCTTCCACCGTTCCAGTCGGTCATAACAAAGCCTCGGAAGTTCCACTCATTTCGCAATAGATGGGTACAGAGGTCGCGGGAATCGGCGCTGGGTGTGCTGTTTATTAGGTTGTAGGAGGTCATGAAACTTAACGGTTGAGACTCTTGTACAGCGATCTTGAAGGCCTCCAAATATATCTCCCGTAAAGCTCGTTGACCCACTACAGCGTCTATGGTGTTGCGGTTGGTCTCCTGGCTGTTAGCCGCGTAGTGTTTGATACATGCACCACAGCCGGGCGTACTCTGAATACCACGGACAATAGCGGCTGTGAGTTTTCCTGTCAGTAATGGGTCCTCCGAAAAATATTCAAAGTTGCGTCCGCAGAGGGGGTCACGTTGGATATTCATACCGGGGCCCAGAACTATGGAGATGCGGAAGGCTGCCATATCTGCCGCCATACCGCGGCCTACCTGCTCGAGAATCTCAAGGTCAAAGGACTGGGCAAGCAACGTTCCCACTGGCCATGCGATGCAGTGGTGGTATACTGTTTTCTTTTCGCCTGTGGCGAGCTCGGTGGCTTGGAATTGTTGGGTGATGCGTATACCGCCGGGGCCATCTGCCATTACTACAGAGGGAACACCGTATTTTTCCAATAGGTGAGTAGTTTCGCCTGCCGCGCCTGGAACTGATTCAGAGCTGGTGCCAATTACCGGGTTGAGTTCATCCTGTACACCCCAGCCGGTGCCGCAGCAAAAGTATGCTAGTTGTTCGGGGGTGAGCTGTGCCAGAAATTCTCCTACTGATACCCGTTTTGCGACAAGGTCGTCAAAGGTCCAATGGTGCTTATTAACCTGCTTTATACTCTCATAGGGCATGAGTGGGGTGTAAGCTGGGTCGGTAGTATAAGTGGTGACAGAGTCCTCAGCAATTCGGGAATCGATGGTGTGGAGGGCGCCAGGCACCAGAGTAGGTACACTCTGCCACTGGGGGTCGAGAGTGTGGTTGGTGAGACCCCTCATCTCGGTAAGGGTCTCCTGAAGGGGCAATTGGAAGTTTACCTTTTCACTTATTATTTTCTGATTGAAATGTATCTTGCATAGGGGGGAGGTGTTACGAGAGGAGTTACCGATACTCATTGCGTAGTCCCCTGCGGAGATAATGTATGCACTGTCATCTTCTGAGAAACTGGCGAGTCGGCGGAGGGGCATGGAAAGCATTACTTTTTCGCTTGCGTTGGGGGGGATGAGGTCGGTTTTTTTAAAGGCTGCAAGCTCCTGCTTGGGCATGTCCAGTTCACCTGTAGGGGCAGAGAGGTAGAGCTGCATCACTTCGCGGCCGGAAAGTTCACCTGTGTTTCTAACCTCTGCGGTTACTAGCAAATTGTCACCGTCCAACTTGGCGTTAGCATTTTGGATGACAAAGTTTGTGTATGAGAGGCCATAGCCGAAGGGATAGCCGGGCTCAACTTTGAAAGTATCAAACCAGCGGTATCCTACGTATATTCCCTCCGGACATGGGGCGGACTTTTGGTCGGTAAGGAAGTAGTCTGCGGTGGGGTAGTCAGTGTAGCGCATAGCCCAGGTTGCCGTTAGCTTTCCGGAGGGGTTCACTCGACCGATCACCACATCTAGCAAGGAGGTACCGCCCTCCTGTCCCGCTTGGCCCATCAACAAAATTGCGTCGGGTTTGTAGGCGAGGAGATCTTCTACGGCTATAGGGCCGCCTACGTTGAGTATGATAATGAGGTTTGGATAGGAGGCGCGAAGAAGGGAAAGGTTCTCTTTTTCTGCTTCGGCCAGGCAGTAGTCGCCTACCTCGGTGGTTATGCCATCAACTGTGACCTGCTTTTTCATTGATCTGTCGTTTCCCTCGCCGGCGTTTCTTGAGATGACGTACACTGCGGTGTCAGTATCCCGGGAATGTTCGGTGGATGCAGAGGTCAGTCTTTCCTCCGGGTACATGAACACGCTCATCACATGGTCTGACATATTTCGCTTTGCAAGGTCATATTTCTCGGCATAGACCCGGAGCTGAGGTTCGTTCAATACGGTAAAGCCCTCGGCAAGGAAGGCGTCCAGTATATTTATGTGGTAGCGGGGGGAGAGGTCAACATCAATATCTCCTCCTCCGGACAGGCCTCCGTTGAAGGGATCACCGGAGCCGGTTCCACCCCGTACAGTTCGGGCAGCACCGTTGCCGAAGAGAGCCACCTTGCCCGGAGTGAGGGGCAGGACACCTTTGGAATTATGTAGCAGAACCATACCCTGAGCCGCAGCGTTGCGGGCTATGGCAGCGCCCTCCAGTTCGCGCCGGGAGAGTGGGGGGAATATCTTGTCTTTCATAAAAACTCCTTTCCTATGGTATTACATCATAGTAATGTTAATTATATCAAATTTTTTTAATTTGGGTATACAACGGCAGTCCGAAATTGGCAAAACTAAGTTTGAGAATATTGTTCCGGAGTACAGTGGTGTATGGTTTTGTGTTTAATCTACTATGCAAAAGAGACAATGCGTGGGAAAATATTGTGGTATAGGGTCTTGATTGTAGGAGGCAGTAAAGGAAGTTGAACTGGAAAATGCAACAACACTTGGAGCGTGAAGTGGCAGCTATGCCATCTGATCCTAACAACCATTTCTCATTCTTTGCGTGCGGCAACGGAGTTGTTGCTCCAACAGGTTTGACGGGGAACGTCATTGTCTACGAGGACTAATACAGAATAATATGTATAAATAGATACAGAGCGAACATTCATTATCGAATGTCTGCTCTGTATCTTTGTTAGTACCCCAGTCTTACAAAAAGCATGTAAGTGGTTGGGAATTTGAAACTTCCGTTTCTTGTAGCACCTTCATTATCAGAGTATACTTTAAGTAACGAAGAGGTCTGACAACCTCTCAAATATAGAATGTAAAGGGGATTTGTTTCATGAAAGAAATACGAGTGGCATTCATCGGATGTGGAGTGATTTCACATTCACACATGCGCAGCTATGGCAAGATGCCGAATGTTAAGGTGGTCGCGGCCTGTGACATCGACAAGGCTCGTCTTGATGCATGGTGCGAACAGTACCACGTGGCAAACAGCTATACCGATTACCGCGAAATGTTAAAACGGGACGATATTGACTCGGTGGATGTCTGCGTGCATAACAATTTACATCTGCCCCTGACCCTGGAGGTTTTACGATCCGGTCGGCACTGCTTCTGCGAGAAACCCATGGCCGCAAGCTATACTGACGCCAAGTATATGTATGACACTTGGCAAGCACTAAAAAAAGAAACTGGAGTGGAGCTGGCTGTACAGATTAATACTGTGTTCGGTCAGCAGACTCGTGTGGCCAAGCAGATGGTAGAACAGGGAGATCTGGGTCATGTCTACTACATACGCTGCTTGGGTCATCGTCGGCGTAATCGTCCGGGTCTGGATAGCGAGTTATCTGTAAACTTCTACAATAAGGAGTTGGCAGGGCACGGAGCGGTATTTGACATGGGCGTCTACCACATCAGCCAGATGCTGTACATAATGGGGCTTCCTAAGTTGGAGAGAGTTACCGGAGCGTGCTTCCTTGAAACGGATCAGAACAAAAAGCTCCTCGAAGGTCGCAAATTCGGTGTAGAGGAGTTAGGACTGGCACTTGCAACCTATGAAAAAGGATTACACCTTGAGTTTATGGAAAGCTGGGCTCTCCATGTTGACGACGTTGGAAGCAGCTACATTGCAGGAAGCAAGGGTGGGTTGCGCTTCACCACTAAACCCAATCCGTTCGGTGGCTTCCCCGGCTCCGATTTGATGTATCTTACAACTCAAAATGACCGCGACATTGATATTGATCTAAAGGCGAGCGACTACGTAAATAAGCTCTATGCTGAGAAGTTGAATCCGGCACTCAAGTACGACAGCAACTTTGATCACTGGATAGCCTATCTTTCCGGTGAAATAACCGAGCGCGTCAACACCCCACTTATTACATTGAATACTGCTGAGCTCAGCGAGGGAATTTTCCTCTCCAGCGAGTTAGGTCGCGAGATTTACGCAGACGAAATTCAGGAGCTCTCCAAATCCACTGCTCTCCGTAAACAGGAGACAGAGTGGGGTACGTTTGAGTACGTTATTTAGAATTAAAACTGAAGAAAGGATGTTTTCGCTTCGCGAAAGCTATGGTAATAACCATGTCTGATTTTAACATTTCTGTTGCTTCATATTCCTTCAATAAGCTAATAACCTCCAACCAGCTGGATGTCTACGGCTACTTAGACCTACTGAAATACAGATACCATGTGGACTACGCCGATATATGGTCGGATGCCACACAAAAAAGTACCCTCTCCAGCCGTGATATGGACTATGTAAAGCGTGTCCGTTACGCCCTCGATCAGCGGGGTATGAAACTGGCTAACCTGTGTGTTGACGGGCCCTATGTGTGGTGCAACGACGAAAAAGAACGGGCTGACCACAAAAGGACCATGCTCGAATACCTGAATATTGCTCGTGAACTGGATGCAAAGACCATACGCATAGATTTTGGCTGCAACGGTACCATCATGGATGGCTTCCGTAACCCGACCAAGGACATGCCTGATGAAGCATTCAAGTATATTACCGAGACCTATAAGGAGTACTGTGCCATTGTAAGCGAATGGGGCGCAAAGATTGGCCCTGAAAACCACTGGGGTTGGGACCGTATCCCCGAGTACCTCGTGGCTGTTTGTAAAGAAGTTGACCACCCCTCCTACGGTCATCTCTATCACCTACGTAACTTCTTTGATGAGGTAGAAATGGGTGAAGAATATGCTATATCCCACGCCATGCATACCCACATTCATGCAGATTCCATTCCATATGCAAAGGACATAATCCGTCGCCTGGCAAAGTCCGGATATACCGGCACCTATGGTGTTGAGCATCACTCAGGCAAGTATGAGACAGAGCGGGTTGAATGGCATGTTGGTTCCCTTCGCGCTCTTATTGCGGAAGTTCGTAATGAATCACTTGAAGAGACCTCTGTTAATTCATATATGACCAATGTATATAGTGGAAAGCGTGGATTTGGTCCCTTCGACCCCACTGCGACTGTCATAGGTCGCTAATTAATTGGACTATAAGTTACACACCGTAGAGACGATACGAGCAAAGCGCTACCTGTAGTTGTGCACGTACAAGTCCGTTTTCCAAGTCCATGCAGAAGAAATCCCGAATTTTGCCCAGACGGTAAAATGCCGTGCTCTTTGAAATATTAAGTCGTTTTATCGCATCGGAGGTTATACCACCGCAACGAAGGTAGCATTCAAGAGTATCCAAAAGACCGGACGCGGAATTACTGTCGTATTGGATGAGCTGGTACAGACCGATAGGGATATAATTTTCCGGAGACATGGTGGAATGGGCTGTTTCAGCCAGCAGATATGGCGACATTTCCGACCAGGTGATAAGAAAATCTCCACACCGGGCTTGATTTGCGAGCTCCAGCATTTTTCTAATCTGTAGATAATATTTCTGAACGTCCAATAGATCAAGAAAATATCCGCTCAGTACACCACGCAGCTTCGAACTTGTACAAAGTTCACTGAGAACATTCTCAGTGCGAACTCCGCTATCTTTGCCAAGAGGTATTAGGAATACTAGTGCCTCCTGGTAAAACATCCAGTGGCAGCCCGAAAACTCACTTGAAAACATTAGTCGGAGCTCATCAGTGGCTTCGGAGAGCGGTAGCAGAAATAGACAATATGAGTCGCTCTTCTTCCAGCCAAGATATTCGATACGACTACGGAGACTTTCGTCGGTGTGGTGTTCCTTATTGATTAGGTCTATGAACAGTGATGTGTGCATAAGACTTTTGTCGCCGGAGATGACAAGCTGGATCTCCGTTGTTTGCACAAATATTGATCGTAGTTTGTCCATAAACAGATAAGTAGAATAAAAGAACATCGTCTCTGAACACTGAACTAACAACAGAGCCAAAGTAAAGCCGTGACTGACTATAGGCACTAACATACACGATGCGGGTGTGGAGAAACTAACCGCTCCCTCCTTCAAAAAACGTTCAAAGTTATTGTCTTTATTCAGTTGTTGAATCAAAGATTCGCTAAATTTTCGATTTTTTATCGCTCGTACAATTTCCGTACCAATGAACCTCTCCTCGCTGACGGACGCCAACACCTGAAGATCGGGACTCAACAACATAATTGGATTATGAATTTGTGTGTATGCAGCAGCAAGTAAAGCCGAGGAGGTAAGGTTGTCCTTAGTTAGACCAGCAAGGATTAAATCTCCCCGTAGGATTCGAAAATCGTCGGAAAGATTGAATACCACGCAATTTAAAAGGTCAGTGATTGTACGTTCCTCATTAGTGAGTATAAGGTTAATCTCGCGGCTATCTACATATTGAGGTGGCACAGGAACATCCTCAATGCAGATTGCGTCACGTGGTGCATGAGCTAGAAGCTCCGGAAGTTCGCTCGTATACCCTACGAATAGGAAGTCTCGGTTATAATAAGTAATTCCATCCGAGAGCTTATATTGTGTACTCATAAGCTGCGCAGTCTGAACGTTAATATCGTCGTTTCCCCGTGCACATTCCCTCACACCAACGCCTAACAGAACTTGAATTAGTTGGTTATATTTCAAGAATCACCTCTCCTTTCCTGCGTA
>CAZIVK010000020.1:0-10918 GCA_964542515.1 uncultured Oscillospiraceae bacterium
TATCTCTAATCCTCTAATCTTCTTATCTAGTTTCCAAACAAACTTTTCTTTTCGGAAATTTGTGTGGCCTTATAGCCTGCTTCGGAAATAGCGGCATTGAGCATGTCATCTGTGATGTTGTCTGCTAAGGTGACGGTAGCCTGGTTCTTCTTGAGATTTACTTTTGCCTCCACTCCATCCAAGCCGTTTAGAGCTTTTTCTACTCTAGAGCTGCAGTGTGCACAGGTCATTCCTGTAATGTCTATTACCTTTTTCATATGTGTGACTCCTTTTTATGTTTTAGATGTGGTTTGAAAGATCGTAATCTGAGTGCATTTGTAACTACAAATACCGAACTTATGCTCATGGCTGCAGCGGCAAACATAGGGGAGAGTTTCATATCTAATAGAGAATAGAAGACTCCTGCTGCAAGAGGGATGCCTAATATATTGTAGAAGAATGCCCAGAATAGGTTTTGTTTGATGTTCCTTATAGTAGCTTTACTCAACTGTATAGCTGTTACAGCGTCAAGCAGATCACTTTTCATAAGGACAATGTCAGCAGATTCAATGGCTATATCAGTTCCAGCTCCAATAGCTATTCCCACATCCGCACGGGCAAGAGCGGGGGCGTCATTGATACCGTCACCAATCATAGCGACTTTTTTACCGGATTCCTGGATTGAACGGATTTCACTCTCCTTGTCCTGGGGGAGCACATCTGCCACAACTCTGTCAATGTTCAGCTGGCGTCTTATGGCTTCTGCGGTCTTGATGTTGTCACCGGTGAGCATTACTACGTCTAAACCCATGGATTTGAACTCCTCAATGGCAGCTTTACTTGTGGTTTTAACCACGTCAGCCACGGCAATAATACCTAGGAGCCCCTGACCATCTGCAAAGTAGAGGGGGGTCTTCCCCTCATCTGCAAACATATCTGCGGTTGAGGCTACAGAGGATATATCCACTCCGTTATCGCCCATCATTTTAAGGTTACCAGCAAAATATTTGACTCCATCAATGGAGGCGGTGATACCGCGGCCCGGAACAGCTTCAAAGTTTGTTGTTTCCGATATATCCAAGTTCAGGTCCTCAGCTTGCTCAACGATGGCCTCTGCGAGGGGATGCTCAGAGGGTTTTTCAATGGAGGCGGCCAAAGAGAGGAGTTCGTTTTCAGATTTTCTTCCAAATGTTTTGATATCTGTAACACGGGGTTTTCCCTCAGTGATTGTCCCTGTCTTGTCCAACACAACAGTGTTGATTGTATGAGCAGTTTCAAGTGATTCAGCGGACTTTATTAGTATGCCGTTAGAGGCACCCTTGCCTGTACCAACCATAATAGCAACGGGCGTTGCAAGGCCGAGTGCACACGGGCAGGATATGACCAAAACAGCTATGCCGATGGACAGTGCAAACTCAAACGACTGGCCTAACAGCATCCAAACTATGGCCGATACTAGCGCAATTCCTATAACAATGGGCACAAACACACCGCTGATTTTATCTGCAAGTTTCGCAATGGGTGCTTTGGATGATGAGGCGTCCTCAACCAGCTGGATGATCTGGGCTAAAGTGGTGTCCGCCCCAACCTTTTCCGCCTCAAATTTGAAGTAACCTGATTTGTTGATGGATGCGGCAATTACCCTATCCCCAACATTCTTTTCCACAGGAATACTTTCACCGGTGAGGGCAGATTGGTCTACTGATGAGTTGCCTTCAATGATTATACCGTCTACGGGTATTCTCTGACCAGGTCTCACAACCACCACATCACCAATTGCAACGCTCTCAACCGGTACTTCTGTTTCTGAGCCGTTACGGATTACTGTAGCAGTTTTTGGAGCGAGGTCTATCAATATGGCGATGGCATCCGATGTGCGTCCCTTGGACTTTGCTTCAAGGTATTTGCCAAGGGTTATAAGCGCAAGGATGGTAGCTGCGGACTCAAAATAGAGATCCATGGAGTAACTCATAACAAGGTCGTGGTTACCGCTTCCAAGTCCATAGCTCATCCTGAAAATAGCAAAGACTCCGTAAAGGAGAGCGGAAGATGATCCGATGGCTATAAGGGAGTCCATGTTTGGTGTACCCCTAAATAATGTTTTGAAACCGACGCGGAAGTATTTAATGTTTATTAATATTACAGGTAGGGTAAGAAGAAACTGAGTGAATGCAAAGGAGACCGCGTTAGAGGTGCCTTGTAACCATTGAGGGATTGGCAGTCCTATCATGTGGCCCATTGCAATATACATCAGTGGAATGAGGAAAGCAAAGGAGACTATGAGACGCCTACGCATGTCATTAATTTCATCCGCTTTTGGGTTTGCTTTTTTGCCGGGTTCAGCCTCAGAAGTTTTGTTAAAAACAGAGGCATTATAACCACTATCCTCAACTGAATGGATGATATCCTGTTCACCGAGGGTGGCTTCATCATACTCTACAGTCATGCTGTTAGTTAGTAGGTTTACATTTACAGAACTTACTCCTGCAAGTTTGCTAACCCCTTTTGTAACTGCTGCTGAGCATGCGGAACATGTCATTCCGCTTACGTTAAATTTTTGATTCATAGGTTCACCAACTTCAAAATATACACTACCTCCCTAGGGGGGGAGTGTGCAGGTAATTATAATACAGACCAAACAAATTGTCAAGAGGCTTGAAACATGGGCTGTTATGGCGTATTATATAGGGTATACGCTGATATTGTTAGGAGGACTAGGTATGGAAGAGGATAAGGGCAGGCGGGTAATGCTGGTTGTAAACCCAAGTGCAGGTAGAATGAGATCAAAAACAGGACTTTTTGACATAGTAAGTCTCCTAAATAAAAATGGGTTTATAACAACTGTTCACATAACTTCTTCAAGGGGGGACGCCACTGAGGCTGTTATGAGGTTGGGCAAGTATTTTGATTGTATTGTGAGCTGCGGTGGTGACGGTACACTTAATGAAGTTATGACTGCAGTTTTGAAATCAGATATTTCAGTTCCTATCGGATATATTCCAACCGGAACAGCAAATGATTTAGCCGCAAGCCTGGGTTTGTCAAGAAACATCAAGAAGGCAACTGAGCAGATTATGTTTGGCAAAATAGTGCCCCATGATGTAGGTTTTTTTAACTCCTCCCAGTACTTCTCATACGTTGCATCCTTTGGGGCCTTTACTAAAGTTTCATATGCCACGTCTCAACCGGCTAAGAATGCTATGGGTTACCTGGCATACTTTATTGAAGGCGTAAAAAATGTTGCCGAAATACACCCATATACCGTCTCAATAAAGGCGGATGACTTTGAAACTGAAGGTGACTTCATATTTGCTGCCGTAACAAACTCAACGTCTGTTGGTGGGATACTGAAGTACAACCAGGATACGGTGAACTTGCAGGATGGAATCTTTGAGGTTTTGCTAATAAGAAATCCTCAGAATGCTATGGAGCTACAGTATGTTGTCAATGGCTTGACAAAACAGGTATATGATAAAAAATACGTCAACTTATTTCATACATCCTCTATCAGTTTCAAGTCTGAAAGACCTATCTCTTGGACTGTGGACGGTGAGTATGCCGGAGACCACAACTTGGTGCAGATAGAAAATCTTCACAGGGCGGTAAGAATTATAAGACCCAAATAAGTAATAATAATGCTGTGCAGTAAACCATTAAGGTTACGTGCACAGCACTATTATTACTCAACTGTTATGACGGATACAGGGCAACTGTCCTGTGCTTCAACTGCGGTGTCCTCAACTTCAGAAGGAATATTTTCCTCGTAGACCTCAGCAATTCCGTCATCAGCCATACGAAAAACCTCGGGGCAGATATCAACGCATAGACCGCACGATATGCAGCCGTCCCTATCCAAAAATGCCTTCATTTCTTACCTCCTAATATTTGATATGCCTGTTCAATAGCAGTATACATGATTTGTATACAATTTCAAGACTCAAATCACTATATTTTCAAAAAAACCGGAGAGGTATTACAACTCTCCGATTTTTTTCTCTATCTACCAATAAACATCTGTGTCCAATATCTTCCTTCTGCAACGTAGCCCACTCCAATTTCTGTATATGAGGAGTTAAGGATGTTGGCTTTGTGCCCGGGGGAGTTCCACCATGCCTCAACTACTTGGGAAGGTGTGCTCTGTCCCTTGGCAATGTTTTCACCGGCTGAGCGGTAACTTATTCCAAAGGCTTTCATCATATCAAATGGTGAGCCGTAAGTTGGGCTGGTATGTGAGAAGTAATTTTTGTTTCTCATGTCCTGTGACTTATAGCGCGCAACCCTGGAGAGTTCCCAGTTTGATTTTAGTGGTTTTAATCCGCTCTGCGTACGTTTCAGGTTTGTAAGTCTAATAACTTCCTCTTCGTAGGATTGTACTCCTGTATCCTGCAGAGGGATATTTAGTATTTGTCCGGGGTAGATAAGTGCCGGGTTTTTTACTTGATCATTTGCCGCTATAATTTCACTGAGGCCGACGTGGTATTTCACTGAAATTTTCCACATTGATTCACCTTTAATGACGGTGTGCTTTACAACCGCTGCACTTGCGCTGGTTGTAATCAAAGTGGCGACTAGGACAAATAAGGTAAGTCTTGCTATCAGCTTCAATTTTATTTTCACGGTTTGTTTCCTTTCAATTAGGCGGTTCTTTATTTCTGCGCTCTGTTGCAATTATAGTATATATCGCAGGTTCTTCTTTATCCCCGAGTTTATGTGCCAATTTTGGTTTAATTTTGCGCATCCCTATAACTACTTAACTTTAGCTTAACATTAACATTAAATTTAATTAAATATCCCGCTTATGAACTTGACATTAGATGTTTTGACTGTTAAAATGTATGTAATTAGGTGAATAACGACTTAAGGTCAATTTAAAGATTAAGTATTGAGAGGGGCAACATAAATGTCAACGTTTGGAGTAATTGTTTCAACAAGAGGGTTCTTTCCGGGGGAGCTTGCATTGGATGCTCGTAAAATCGTAGTAAACAGGTTGAGGACGCTGAACCATGAAGTCATCATTATTCCTGAGAGTGAAACAAAATTTGGTGCTGTAGCTGAGTACTCGGATGCAGTTATATGCGCAAATCTTTTTAAGGCACATAGGGAGGAGATTGACGGAGTAATAGTTGTTCTACCAAACTTTGGAGATGAACTAGCCGTGTCCACCACATTGGACCTGGCAAAATTGGATGTCCCTGTTCTGATTGTAGCAAGTGATGATGATGTTGATAAAATGGATCTTGCCCATCGCAGAGACTCTTTTTGTGGTAAGCTGTCCCTGGCAGCTAACCTCTACCAGTATGGAATAAAGTACACAAATACCCACACCCACACTTTACCCCTTGACAGTGATATGTTTGACAAGGAAGTGGATTATTTTAGTAGGGTGTGCAATGTAGTAGGCGGGCTTAAAGGAGCACGTATAGGTGCAATTGGAGCACGGCCTGACGCATTTCGTACCGTACGTTACTCGGAAAAGCTGCTACAGCGGTCCGGTATTACTGTAAGTGTTTCGGATATGTCAACTATGATAGCAGCGGCACAAGCCCTGGATAATGATGACAATAGGGTCCAAGAAAAAGCTAAAGCCATGTGCGGTTACGGCACAATGAATGAGGATTTTACAGACTCTAAATTACTACTTAACGCAAAACTTGGTGTAGCCCTTGATGATTGGCTTGCTGAAAATGACTGTGATGCATTTGCTTTCCAGTGTTGGGATAGCATTGAAAACAACTATGGATGTGCACCTTGCCTCAATATGAGTATGCTTTCAGAAAGCGGAATACCTGCAGCATGTGAAATGGACGTTGTAGGTGCCGTGACAATGCTTGCCATGAAGCTTGCTGTGGGGAGCCCATCGGCATACCTGGACTGGAATAACAGTTATACTGATGACAGGGACAAATGCGTATGTCTACACTGCTCAAACTTCCCAAAATCCTTTATGGGCGGTGAACCTGAAATAGGGAGCCTTGATGTACTCAGCACAACAATTCAAAAGGACCTATGTTTTGGAGCATGTAAGGGAAGGATTGCAGCAGGTGACTTTACCTTTGCAAAAGTTTCAACAGATGATGTAAACGGTGAAGTTAAATTCTACGCTGGTGAGGGTAGATTCACAGACGACCCCATGTGGACTCCGGGTGGTTTTGGAGTTTGTGAGGTCCCGGGACTTCAAAAACTAATGGACTACATGGTTAAGAACGGTTTTGAGCACCACGTGTGCATGGGTAGAGGCAAGTATGCCGAAGTACTAGAGGAGGCACTTTGCAACTATCTTGGTTGGAAGGGGTATATACATGAAGCATAATCTGACCACTCCTGAAATAAGACTAAAGGCCGCCGAGCTGAGGTGGAGGGTTCTTGAAATGAACTACCGCAACAGCGCAGGCCATATTGGTGGAGCAATGTCGGCGGCAGATATATTGTCATCACTCTTCTTTGGGGTGATGGATCACAGCTTGGATCAAATCGAGAGCTGTGATATAAATAGAGACAGGTTCGTTTTGAGCAAAGGTCACATTAGTGACGGCTACTATGCAGTTCTTGCCCTCGCAGGTTATTTTCCTGAGGAGGAGCTTGCAACATACTCTCTTTATAAGTCAAGGTTGGGTGGACATCCTACCACGCATGTGCCGGGAGTTGAACTTTGTACAGGAGCCCTTGGACACGGTCTCTCCGCTTCAGTGGGTATGACTAAAGCCGCAAAAATGGATAAGACTGACTCCCGAGTTTTCACCCTGCTGGGTGACGGTGAGCTAGCTGAGGGATCTGTGTGGGAGGCCGCTATGGCAGCTGGTCACTTCAAACTGGATAACCTCACAGCTATAATTGACAGGAACGGCCTGCAAATTGGTGGCACAACAGAGCAAGTCATGGGGCTGGAAAATCTGGCCGCCAAGTGGTCAGCATTTGGCTGGGACACCGTGGAGGTCGATGGTCACAATATCGCCCAACTCGTCGAGCTTTTTGAAAGCCCAAATAACTCCGGTAAACCCAGAGCCGTCATAGCAAACACAGTTAAAGGCAAGGGCATCTCCTTTATGGAGAATAGCGTTAAGTGGCATCACGGCATACCCTCTGATGATGAATACATAAAGGCTGCGGGTGAGCTTATGGCTGAACTAAAAACAGCCTCTGAAGCACTTGGGGTTGAGGCTCCGGATTACCCTGTCACCTTAAAACCAGCTAAGCCCAAAGCGGATGGTCCAAAATATATACCTGCAAGACAAGCCGTAACAGATATGCTTACAGAGCGTGCCTATAAGGACAATAGGATTGTTGCGCTGACTTCTGATGCAAGAGGTTCGGCCTCCATGGGCGCGTTTGTATCCGCCCACCCTGATAAGTTTATTGAAGTGGGTATAGCTGAGCAAAATGAGCTCGGCATAGCTGCAGGGCTTGCACTCTCGGGAAAAGTTCCTTTTGTATGTGCCCCTGCGTGCTTTGTCTCCTCAAGGAGCTACGAGCAGGCAAAGGTAGATCTAGCTTATTCCCAAACAAATGTGAAGCTATTGGCCGTCAGCGGTGGTGCTTCTTACGCAGAGCTGGGGCAGACCCATCACAGCTTACAGGATATTGCACTGATGAGGTCGCTTCCTGGTATGGATGTTGTCATTCCTGCGGATGCCTCATCAGCGCGTAAATTGGCAGAGCAGGCAATTGATCGTCACGGCCCCATGTATATGCGCGTAGGGCGTGCAGCCACACCTGATGTCTACACACCTGAGCAGCTCTCAGGTCTAGAATATGGAAAAGCCTCAGTACTCCGTGAAGGAGATGACGGTGTCATTATTGCCAGCGGAGTTATGGTGCGCAACTCCCTATTGGCGGCGGAGGAGCTCTCCAGGGAGGGTCTATCACTGAAAGTTATAGATATGCACACTGTTAAACCTATGGACACAGCCGCAGTTCTGGAAGCCGCACGATCCTTCGGCAGCATTATAACAGTTGAGGAGCATGTTGAGGCGGGTGGACTCGGTTCAGCTGTTTTGGAACTACTCAGTCAGGATAAAATACCTGTAAAGATGATCTCATTTGGTGACGTAAACGCTGTATGTGGTTCAGCCAATGAAATATTAGCTCATCATGGGTTAGATGCCTCGTCTATCGCATCGGAGGTGCAAAAATGGCTAAAAAGGTAATCCTTGCTATAGACCAATCCACGGCCGGCACTAAGTGTGTTATCTTTTCGGCGGAGGCAAAAATTGTCTCAAAAAAACTGATACCTCATCAACAGATATATCCTGAGTCCGGCTGGGTTGAGCACAATCCCATGGAAATATACTCAAATGTAGTGCTCAGCGCAGAGCAAGCACTGAAAGCTGCGGGTATGGATTACTCGGACGTTGAGGCCATTGCTCTGTCCAACCAACGTGAGACGGTTGTTGTCTGGGACAGGTTGACCGGAGATCCTATATACAATGCAATTGTATGGCAGGACAGCCGCTCAGAATCAATATGTAACAGAGTCAGTAACAGCTTTGAGTACCTTAGAGAGGTCACTGGACTTGAACCCAGCCCTTATTTTTCCGGACCCAAGATAGCTTGGATACTGGAAAATGTTGAGGGGGCCCGTGAAAAGGCGGCAAAAGGGGAGTTGGCATTCGGCACTATGGATAGCTTCCTTCTCTGGAAGCTTACTGGAGGCACACATAAGTGCGATGTAACCAATGCCAGCAGAACTCTACTGATGGATCTGTCTAAAATACGTTGGGATGAGGGCGCTATGGAGCTCTTCGGAATCCCTATATCTATGGCACCCCAGATAGTTCTGTCCGACTCGGTAAATGAAGCTACAAGTGCCGGTTCCGGATTTCCACAGGGAATACCCGTAGCATCAATGATAGGGGATAGCCACGCTGCGCTATTTGGGCAGTGTTGTTTTGATAAGGGCAGCTCCAAAGCAACTTACGGTACAGGATCATCTGTTATGATGAACACAGGCTCAGCGCCCGTGCGCTCCGGTTATGGATTAGTCTCATCCGTTGCCTATGGCATAAAGGGTGAGGTCAATTACTGTCTTGAGGGGAACATAAATACAACCGGTGGTATAACAAAGTGGATGGTTGAAGTGCTTGGACTTATGGATAGCGCCTCAATGTCCGGAAAAATATCTTCAGAGCTTCCGGATAACGGGGGAGTGTACTTTGTACCAGCGCTGACAGGCTTGGCAGCCCCTTACTGGAAGAGCAATGCCCGCGCCGCTTTTGTGGGAATGACATCTTCCACAACGGTAAATCATCTCATACGCGCCGGTGAAGAGGCCATAGCCTACCAAGTAGCAGACGTTGTCCGGGCCATGGAAAAAGATATTGGTTCACCGCTGACAGAGCTGCGTGTGGACGGCGGCCCAACCCGTGACTCCTTCCTGATGGACTTTCAGTCTGCGGTACTTGGAAAGCCTGTGGAAACTTGTGCAATTGAGGAGTTGTCGGCGCTGGGAGCTGCATTTATAGCAGGGCTTGCCACAGGACTTTACAGCTCGGTGGATGACATTTGCCTGTTACGGCCAGCCGGAAAGGCGTACAATGCAACAGATAAAGCAAATGATGCTGCATCCACATATTACTCAGAATGGAAAAGTGCAGTAAATAAAATAATTTAACATAGTAATTATAGAATGGGAGAAAACTATGACAACTAAGTATGACGTATTTGAGCTTGTACTCAATGGACCATCAGAAGGAAATCCCTTTACAGATGTGGACCTGTCTGCAGAATTCTTTTTCTTGAACCGTAAAAAGATTGTCTCAGGTTTTTATGACGGGGACGGCATATATAAAATCAGATTTATGCCTGAAACAGAGGGGACATGGACCTACATAACCAAATCTAATATTTCAGAGCTTGACGGTAAACAGGGCACATTTACCTGCGGGCCAGCAGTTGCAAAGGATCACGGGCCTGTCAGAGTTAAGGATAGGTTTCACTTTGCCCATGCAGACGGCACAAAATTTATTCCAGTTGGCACTACGGCATATGCATGGACTAACCAAGAACCCCGCCTTATAGCTGAAACCTTGGAGACACTCAGTTCAGCACCCTTTAATAAGATTCGGATGTGCGTATTTCCAAAACACTACAACTATAACAACAACGAGCCCTCTCACTATGCTTTTGAGGGTGGCCCTGCTGGAACGGATGAAAAGGGCGCTCTCAAATATGAGTTTGACTTCACCCGCTTTGTTCCGCAGTTCTTCCGGGATCTGGAAGAAAACATCCTCAAGTTGAAGGATATGGGCATTGAAGTTGATCTAATTATTTTCCACCCCTATGATAGGTGGGGATTTGCCTACATGGATGAGGGGGCAAACCAAAGGTATCTCAGATATCTTGTAGCTAGGCTCGGTTCATTTTCAAATATTTGGTGGAGCTTGGCAAATGAGTGGGATCTCTTCAGACACCGCAAAGTGGAGGACTGGGAGGGTTGGGCTAAAACCATAGTTGAATGGGATGCTTCCGATCACCTGCTCTCAATCCATAACTGTAATAGCATCTATGACCAATCCCGAGGATGGATTACACACTTCTCTTTCCAACGTGTTGATTTTCACAGCCATGTGGAGCTCACGGCTAAAATGCGTGAACAGTACGGCAAACCAGTAGTTATTGATGAGATAGGATACGAGGGTAACCTAGACCACGGTTGGGGTAACCTCACAGGTGAGGAGCTCACAAAGCGTTTTTGGGATACAACTATACGCGGAGGATACTGCACCCACGGTGAAACCTACTATAATGAAGAAGAGGAAATTTGGTGTGCAAAGGGTGGAAAGCTTATCGGTACAAGCCCGGCACGTATTCAGTTCTTGAGAGACATAGTTGAGTCCGCACCTGGATATATAGACCCCAAGCCCTCAAGTCCAATGGACTGGGATCTCCTGTGGGGATACTCGGGCAAAAGGATAAGCTACAACCTGGAGACACGCTATGGGAA